>CAJXGR010000088.1 GCA_913053665.1 uncultured Spirochaetia bacterium | reverse complement strand
TAGGCCAAACCTTTATAAGTCTTTTGGACTCCTTCTGGGGGATGATCAGTCCTATTTTTGTGGTCATTTTTGCTATCATAGGGACAATGGGAGTTGCCGGATATATCGGCTATGAGCTAAATAACATCACCAGCATGAGTCCGCAAATCTTGATAGCTGTGGGTATCGCTGACTCTATCCACATATTGACCGTATTCTTTAGAGAATTGCATCGTGGGGAATCAAAAAAAGATGCGATGATCACATCAATGAAAATGAACTTACTCCCTGTATTTCTAACGAGTGTAACTACCGCCCTTGGGTTTTTGTCTTTATTAACCAGCATATCACCGCCCATTCGTATTTTAGGGGTTATCGTAGCGATTGGAACATTGGTTGCCTTTCTTGTCACGGTAACTTTTCTCCCGGCAGTACTTTCAGTCTTAAAATACTCGCCTCAGTCAGGTCATCAGAAGGAGCGTTCAGAAAAATGGACTCTATGGCTGGGGAGAATGGCTATCAATTATCGTACGCCTATTCTAGTAGTCTTTTCAGTGATTACTTTATCTTCAGTCTATTTCATCACTCAGATTCATGTGGATAATAATCCTGTGGGCTACTTTAAAAAAGGAACTTACTTCCGTGATGCCATGGATTTCATTAATGAGACTATCCGGGGAGCGAACCTTATGGAGATATCCATCAATGTGGTGAAACTCCCCGAACAAGTCCCAGCCCATATCTTTGAAAAGGAGATCCTCAAAAAGGCCGGTGATAAAAAAGATAAGCTCTTAAAGTATTATTCTAAAGTACAGGATAAAAGCCATTACGTTTTAATGGAGAACATCCCAAAATACGCTGAAGACCAGTTGATTCGTCTCTTGAAAAGCAAAGAGATCCAATATAATTCGTCCAGGGATAATAGGGAGAGTCTTGAACTCCCACGTGAGATCAAAATAGGGGATTTTGAGACCAGGATCCTTAAAAACGTGACAAACAAGGAAAATAGGGAGATTCTTTTAACTTACTATGCAAAAGATAGGTATGTTCTTGAAACAGCTAAACTTAAAGGGATTTTAAAACCCTGTGTAGGGGATGATCCAATGTTCAGGGATGCCGAGGGACATATGACCCTTCCTGAAACCATATCCAAACAGCCCTTTGAAGAATCTTTCCTTGGGAAATTATCGAGTGAAAAAGATAAAACCCTTCTCCTCCGGTTTTACAAGGAGGTGATCAATGACAAGTACTATGAGCTTATGCCGGATATTTCGGTGGAGGCCGAAGAAAAGCTTGTTAAAATGCTGAAGACTGGTGCTTATCTTGTCCCCAAGGACCTGGATGGCTATCCTATCCTTCAAAAGAAGATTCAAGTTGAGGACTTTGAGAAGAACATTTTGAGGAAAGTAAGCCGTGAAGAAGACAGAAAGTTCCTCCTGACTCACTATTCCAGGAGAAAATATATCTTTAGAAACGTGATCAGCAAAAAGGAAGAGAATGCTTTAATAGTTCTCCTAAAGTCTGATCCCATCGGGTTTAAACTGCCTAATAAAGCGGATGCCATTAAAGATCCAGCGTTTATGCTTAATGTGGAGAGACTGCAAAAGCATCTTGAGGACAGGAACGTCCAAAAGGTGGATTATAAAGTATCTCATACCAGTTCACTGGTGGATATCATGAAAACCATGAATCAGAGGCTAAACGGAGACAATAAAGATTACTATAAAATCCCTGATGATCGCAGGATACTCACCGAAAACCTGTTTCTATACACGTCATCCGTATCCTTTGGACGCAATCTGAACAACCAGATCAATAGCGAGCAATCGGCTATCCGTCTAACAGTCAGAAGAGAGTTGACATCCTCAGAAGAGTCGTTAGAGGTCATTAAAGCGGTCAAGACTTATATTGCTGATCATCTATCGACCTATGATATTAAAGTAACAGGACGGGCCGTAATTTTTGCCGACATCAGCCCAAAAATCACCAGTAACATGATTTTCGGATTGATACTTGCGTTAATCGTCATCACCGGCGTCATGGTCCTGACCTTCAGATCCATCAAAATGGGCCTGTTAAGCCTGATACCCAATATCATTCCCCTCATGATCATGTTTGGAGCGATTGGACTGAGTGGAGTGGATTTCAATATGGGCTTGTCGATGGTGGCTCTCATTGCCTTGGGTATCGTTGTGGATGACACCATTCACTTTATCACAAAGTATTTGAGATCCCGAAGAATGGGGAAAGACACAGTCAGCTCAGTATATCAGGTCTTCCACGATGTGGGAAGTGCGATCATTTTCACGTCCATCATATTGACGGTGGGATTTGGAATCTCTCTATTCTCAAACTTTGTGTTCAACATCCGCTTTGGGACATTTACTGCTCTCACTATGATCATAGCCCTCTTGGCAGATTTAATGCTACTGCCAGCTATATTGTTACTTGGAGTTAAGAAAAAGGATATGGAAGAAGCAAAAGTAAAGGTTGAAGCTACTTATAGCAAATAGTTCTATCATCCGGAGCGTGCTGAAGGACGTGGCTCCGGATAACTTCTTGACAAATTACGCCCCACAGGATTGACTATAAATTATATTGGAAAAGATGAAGCTTTGGACTCTCCATTCAGAATTAATGTTCATCATAATCGGTGTATATTTGTGAACAATCATTGATAGTTAGCGATTCCAATTTAGGGGAGTTTAAAAAAATTAGTAGATGAAAAGCGAATGCCAGGTGTTTTTCTGACTAATAAAGTGCTATCTTACGTGAGTGAAAAGAAATGCCAGTAAAATATGGTGTTCTCAAGAGACTATTGAAGTCATTGGCTAATATGATACTTGCTAAAGATTTAGGGGATACGAAATCCGGTAATCATTATGTCGTGATAAACTGATAGTTTGTCTAACTGTCTGTAGGTAAGGGAAATTAGTTCATACTTTACGACACCCACTTTATGAAATCACCTAATCTCCTTGTTGAGACCAAAGGGCATTTATGGCGAACAAAAGGAAGAAATATGGCAACACCTGGTGGGGGAATGCCTGGATCTCGGCTATGGAGCAAATCGACCATGACGAGAACCGACTACCCAGGGGGAAATCTTATGCCAACACCGGGAAAGTGAAAGAACTGGAGTTCACAAGTGATGGTGACATTATTGCCCGTGTTAAGGGCAGTGTATCTGCTCCTTATAAAGTTAAAATACGACCTGGACTATTTAGCCAAACCGAAGTAAAGAAAATCAGGACGACCATAGAATCCTATCCCACCATCGTCTCAGAAATGAGTTTAGGCCAACTGCCCGAGAAGCTTCTCGATATATTGGAGGAGCATGCCATATTCCTGCTGCCGGAAAGCTGGGATGATTTTGATGCCTATTGCAGCTGCCCTGATTGGGCCAACCCCTGTAAACATCTTGCCGCTGTTTATTATCTGATTGCCAATGAAATAGACAAAAACCCATTCCTTATTTTCAATATCAGAGGGATGAGGACTAAAGACCTGGTGGAAAGCTCAGGGATCATTGTTGAGGAAACATCATTCAGGAAAAGCTTGTCCCTCAACTTTGTGTCAAAAGCTGAACAGGATACCCAAAATGTTGAGGTCAACTACGAAGACCTGGACCTTGATTTCGACCCTCTGGATTTAGATCTCCAGTTTTCTTTTTTAAAGGATTCCCCTGTGTTTTACAATAAAGGGGACTTTAAAGATGTGTTACTAGAGATTTATAAAAAAACCATGAAGCTCTCCCAGGATATTGAAATTGAAGAACTGGATTTTCATTTTAAGAAATCGGACTTTCATTTAGTATATAACCCCAAAAATGAGTTTAAAGAGGCGATCCGAATTCCTTCTCAGGATAAGACAAAGGGCCTTTCAAAGCTGAAAGTACCCCACTGGGACAATGAAAACTATCGGCTTAAGACGATAACCAGGTATGGAGAAGTCATAAACTACGATCGTTTCTTTGATCTTTTCCTTCACTGTCCCTTAACAGAGGATCCAAAGGAATCTCCAGGGTATAAGTTTCTAAGTTTATGCAGCAGCCTCGTTCTATCCTTAATCCGGTCGGGGGCTTTTATTCCGGAGCTTTATTTTGTAGACGACAAATCCTTTAACATACGCTATATTCCTTTTATAGACAGAATTGCATCTCTTTTCAATCATCGAAATCAGCCCTATTCCTTTCATTTGCATTATACACCCCTTGTCCGGGATGATAAAATAAAAGAAGTTATTGAGGCCTTAAAAGCCACGATGCCCTTTGAACTGGCATTCAGGAAGAAGGATTACCACGTACTCCATCCCAACGCCATCGATGACCTTTTATCTTCCTTTATGACTCACTTCATTCACAGGTTATTGACCCAAAGCGATATTGAAGCCTCCGACAAGCTGATTGAAGCCTTCGTTCAGGGAAGACCCTATAAGGTAGAGGCTTACGATGAGATGAATACCGCTCAGTCTTTATCCAACTGGCTTGGGAAATTATCTATTCAGAGAAAAGATATCGTCCCAGCCATCCGCATCGAGGAAGAGCAAAAGGAAATAGAAGAGATTCAGGTGGATGACTTGAAGATTGGAATCCCCAATAACTTCAGGCTGTATGTGGACGTGATGAACAAAAAGAACAGTCTGGACCCCATTGTCCCCCTCTCAAAGCTGTTTATTCGATCGGGAAAGCTATTCTCAAGGCCGATTAAAGAAATCCGCAGTGAATTAGCCAGACAACTCACATTGGCATCGGATTATCTTCCAGTTCTCAAGGATATATTATACGAAAAGGGAAACTATGTTCCCATCATAGAGCTTCCTGATCTTATAGAGATTCTAACGGATACAACACGGATATTTAACAGCCTTGGCATTGAGATGATTATTCCAAAGGAGCTTAAGAAATTAGCTCTTCCACAGTTAGCTGTCAGTAATGATGCTGTCAAGAATGAAGCCCTGAATTATTTCTCACTCGGTGATCTTTTAAACTTTTCTTATGAAATAGCCATAGGAGACACTGTTTTATCAGCCGAGGAGTTCAGAAAGCTCATCAAATCAGCCAAAGGATTGATCAAATTCCGCGATCAGTACATCCTCCTGAAACCTCAAGAAGTGAAGGCTATTTTAGAAAAAATCAATAAGCCTGTTGGCGAACTCTCTACCGTCGACATCATCCACGCCGGCTTAACGGGCGAAATAGATGGACTTCCCTTCAGGATGGATGAGGCTTTGGAAAAGCTGTTAAAGGATCTTAACAAGGTGGATGAGTCTATAGAACTGCCCAAATCCTTGAACGCAACCTTGAGGGCCTATCAGGAAAGGGGTTTTAGATGGTTATACTCCAATATGCGCAAGGGTTTTGGCACATGCCTGGCGGACGATATGGGCTTGGGTAAAACCATTCAGGTCATCAGTCTATCTTTAAGACTGAAAGAGGATAAAAAGCTTGATGCACCCATATTAGTTGTTTGTCCAACAACTCTGGTGGGAAACTGGAAAAAGGAATGTGAACGATTCGCCCCATCACTCAGCTTACTGGTCTATCATGGGACGGGCAGAAAACTGATAATCAAGGGAATTGATTTAGTGATCACAAGTTACGGCATTACTCGGCGGGATGCAAAGATATTTGCTTCTAAAAAGTGGTCTATTATGGTGATCGATGAGGCTCAAAACATAAAGAATCCCGGTACCAGTCAGAGTAAAGCTGTGAAATCCATATCGGCTGATCACTATATTGCCATGACCGGAACACCGGTGGAAAACCGACTCAGTGAACTCTGGTCGATTTTCGACTTCATCAACAAGGGCTATTTAAGTGGCTTAAAAAGGTTTAGGGATCAGTTCATCATTCCCATCGAGAAATATCGCAATAAAGATCGGGTCGAAAAGCTAAAACTTGCCACATCTCCTTTTATTTTAAGACGCCTTAAGACAGATAAAACCATCATCAGCGATCTCCCTGATAAAGTCATCAACAACGAGTTCTGCTACTTAACAAAAGAACAAGGGGTGCTCTATCAGCAAGTGGTGGATCAATCCCTTAAAATCGTTGAGCAGAGCGAAGGAATGGATAGGCGGGGTTTGATCTTCAAGATGATCACTTCGTTGAAACAGATTTGCAATCATCCCATGCAATATACAAAAAAGGGCGATGCGGATAAAAAGCTGTCGGGCAAAACAGAAGCGCTGATGCCCATCCTGGAGAACACATTGATAGCCCGTGAGAAGACACTGATTTTCACCCAGTACACTGAGATGGGAAAGTTGCTCCAGGAGATGATCAGCAGAGAATTGAAGGAAGATAGCCTATTCTTTCATGGCTCACTCACCCGAAAAAAGAGAGATGAGATGCTGGATGCCTTCCAATCAGGAGATACCAGTATACTTATTATATCATTAAAAGCCGGGGGGACAGGTCTCAATTTAACCTGTGCTAATAACGTGATCCACTACGATCTATGGTGGAACCCTGCTGTGGAAGATCAAGCCACTGACAGAGCCTTCCGAATTGGACAGACTAAAAACGTCATGGTTCACAGAATGCTGACACTCAATACATTTGAAGAGAAGATTGATGAAATGATACAAGGCAAAAGAGACCTGGCCAATTTGACTGTCAATGTGGGTGAAAAATGGATTACAGAGTTTTCCAATGAGGATCTAAAAAGTATATTCTCAATATCCAAAACTCTGGACTAAAGGCTAGTCCTTCTTCAAGGTTTAATGGGTGAATCAATTGCCCCCTACAGGGGCTTCTACAGGGAGTAAAGATAATTCATCAAATAAACCGTGAAAGAACATGGGTTAAACCTATGCGATTCCAAAAGTCTGATTATTTTTAAAGATGAGAAATGATCATGAGGAGGGCTTATGGCAGAATGTGAATTATCAGATAAAAAGTGCATCCCCTGTGCAGGTGGCGTTCCACCCCTTAAAGGTGAGGAACTTAGAACCATTCATGAACAATTGGGTGCCGACTGGAACTTAGTAGAGGATCATCATATAGATAAAGAATATGTGTTTGACGACTTTCTTGGAGCCTTAAAGTTTACGAATAAGGTGGGTGAGATCGCTGAAAACGAGGGCCACCATCCCGATATTTATTTAGCTTGGGGTAAAGTGAAGCTCACTTTGTGGACCCATAAAATAGATGGACTCACTGAGAGTGACTTTATCTTTGCAGCAAAGGCTGATACAGTCTACCCCTGAGTGCTGACCGTGGTAGGAGCGGGTTTCAAACCCGCCCCTGCACACGGCATATACTGTATCACACTACGATTTCGTCTTGACCGGCACGGGCCACAACAATCTCGCCCTGTTCTTCCAGCTTTCGGATGATCCCAACAATCTTCTGCTGGGACTCTTCCACGTCTTTCAGGCGAATGGGTCCCATAAAGTCCATATCTTCCTTGAGCAGGTTGGCGGCACGCTTACTCATATTGCGGTAGATCTTGTCCTGAACTTCGCTATCCACCGCCTTAAGAGCACGAGCCAACTCCTGACCGTCCACTTCACGAAGAACCTTTTGGATAGAGCGGTCATCCAGTAAAACAATGTCTTCAAAGACAAACATACGTTTTTTGATTTCTTCGGCCAGTTCGGGATCTTCATCCTCAAGGTCTTCTATAATAGTTCGCTCAGTCTGACGATCCACAAGGTTCAGTACTTCAACAATTGCGTCGATGCCCCCTGCGGAGGTATAGTCTTCACTGGCAAGAGTGGAGAGCTTTCTTTCAAGGACGCGTTCAACCTCTCTTAACACATCAGGCGACGTTCTATCCATAGTGGCGATCCGCTTGGCGACATCCGACTGGATTTCAGGAGGAAGGGCGCTAATGATCATAGACGCCTTTTGAGGCTCCAGATAGGCTAAAATCATGGCAATGGTCTGAGGGTGTTCAGACTGGATAAAGTTCAGGAGATGGGCCGGGTCCGTCCGTCTCACAAAGTCAAAGGGACGGGACTGAATGGATGAGGTCAGTCGGTTGATCACATCCGCCGCTTTTTGGGATCCCAGAGCTTTTTCAAGGACTTCACGGGCATAATCGATTCCGCCTTGAGTGATAAACTCCTGGGCCATCATCAGTTCTTGGAACTCTTTTAGGACTTTTTCCTTTTCAGCTGGTTCCACCTTATCGATACGGGCAATCTCAAAGGTGAGTTGTTCAATTTCATCTTCTTTTAGATACTTAAAAATAGCGGACGAAACTTCAGGTCCCAGTATCACTAAGAAGATTGCCGCTTTTTGCTTACCGGTTAGCTGACGTTTTCCGGAGCTTCCACCCGGCTTTCTTGGTGCTGTAACTGCTGTTGCCATGTTCACCCCATATTATTGAAATATAGTCTAAGGACTTATGTTTGGAACGTTACTGTTCAATTTAGTCTTGTCCTAATCATCTTATAGTACTTAATAAAGATACCTTCAAACATCTCTCTTGACAAGTAAAAATAGATGATTTATCACTTTTTCACGGTCACCCAAATCAATTTATAATATTATAAACCTGTTCAATTATTGGGATAACCTTTTTGCATATCTCGTCTTTCAGACCCAAAAAAAGTAGTTAATTTTTCTTATAGGAAAAAATATTTAGCTATACAAGGAATTAAGAAGTTATTATTAATTTTTCCCAGTAATTTTTAATAAAATAAGAATCGTGACCGATGGCATTATCAGGAAAATATTTTCAGGAGTCAAACCATGGATGGTCGATTTCAAAAGATAGACGTAAGCGAGGCTAGTTTTACTGGTGGAGGCGGGTTGTATTGCAACAATGAAGATCGTGACAGGGTCTTCCAAGTCATGAAAGAGAAGTTTTCTAAGCCCAACGCGAACGTTCTTAGGGATGAGGATAGTACATGGAAGTACGTTTTGGAGTTTCAGGGAGTTTATCTATCAGTTTATGATTACAACACTTTCTGGAGTCTGGGATTTTTAGAACTTCAAAATCATATACCGGATTATGAGTTGATTTATGCTTTAAGCTCAATGTTTTTTAATTATCTGAAACAACAGATTGAGATATTCAGCCAAGGGGAAAAGATGAAAGTCGCATAGGTGGTTTACATGGATAGGTTATAGATAGATTAATCACAGGCCTTATGATCCATAAGTTTGGGGTTTAAGACGACTTGAACTCCTATTGACAGGGTCTCTGGATTGTCTTTTTCAAGCGATAGAGAGTCATACCACGAATCACTTTCTCTTTTTTATAAAATCTATGGACGAACTTACCCAGATCAAATCCTTGGTACTTTCGATGGATTGGGTATTTGCCATACTCATGATAGTCGCCAGTGGATGTATCCACGAAATAGACAGGTTGGTAGTGTATTAGATCATTGTAAAACTGTTCCCAACTTCCTTCAATAATATAGGAGTCTGTATTTTCTTTCTTGTACTTCCCTCCAGTAGGAAGGCCTGGTATCCGTCCGGATAGAAAGTCTGTCCAGCTAAATCGAGAGCCACAAGTCCGATCAGCATAAACATAGATGGGGGTCGCAAAACCCCACACGAAGATGGTATCACTAGCGTGAGTTTTATGTTTGATGTACTCTCCAACGGCCTTTTGCTCGGGATAAACCCCAAGTCTGGCGTCACGGGGGCTTACTTTCTTAATCATGGACTTAGTATAATCAGCATCCACACGAGGGATCAAAAAGAAGACAGCGTAAATAGCCAGGACTACAGTAAGCTTTCTCGATAGAAGTAAATAATCTTTCTTCTGACCAACTTTTTCCTTAAGTCTCTCAAAGCTAAGGAAGGCACCAACAGCACCCAGTAGAAATAAGGGTGGGAAAAGCTGGATAAAGTAGTGGCTGTAGAATCGGCTTCCTAAAAACACAGGTACAGCACTTAAAATAAGCCATAAGATGAGGAATAGATAGTGGCTGAACTGCCTATCAACTTGGCTTTCCTTTATATTCCTAAACAGTAAAGGGACTCCCTTTATTATTCCCTTGACTGCATAGAACCAGGCAGGAAATGTGAAGGCTATAAATATAGGAAGTCGAACCAGACCATTAAAGGATGGCAGAAGGTCTTGTCCCGCCGAAATATACTTAAAATTAAAAGTAAAGTTCCAATACCAGAACTCATCAAAGATTCCGAGAGAGTACATAGCGAAACAGGCTACACCAAATGGAATCCAAAACCATAAGCCGAGTATGG
>CAJXGR010000087.1 GCA_913053665.1 uncultured Spirochaetia bacterium | reverse complement strand
ACTATCAGCCTCTTCATGGATATCTACGGCTCCATCAGCATAGACCACTTCTTCAACTTCTCCTGGTTCGGTCCATTTGGATTTTAGCTGTACCTTGAGGAGATTTATTGTTTGCTCAGTATTCCCACCGGTGAGTTCTAGACGCCCAGAGATCCCATCTCCCTGATGATAGATGGGCTCTTCATCATCCAGGACAATTTTAAGCTTTGCTCCACCCATCCCTAAAGCGGCTTTCATCTTGTTAAATAGACCCATCGCTTTAGCCCCCAAAAGAACCCTATTAACTTAGTAAGTATAAATGACTCAACTCAATTAGTGAACTCTTTTTTTTTAAAATCTAAAAAAGTAACTGATAAAGGGCCTAAAAAAGTGCATCAAATTATTTATATACATGATAAATTTGTTATCTTAAAAAAGCAAGATGCCAGGATTTGTTTCAAACTCAACGTCTGTCTAGCAATTTTATCCTGTCATGCACGTATGAGAGTCTATAGATTCATCCTATCACCTTGTGATACAGGGAAAATTAAATAGCCTGGATATTCAATGGTCATTATATAATGGATATATCACAATTTAATTCACACATCATTGAGGAAATGAGAGAAGAAATCTTAAAAGTCCAAGGGAACGAGGTCTTTTTTGTGGCCCTGACTGGAAATGACCATTCAATCAATGAGGTACGGGTTATTGCGAGAGGGAACGACTCTCAGGTTCCCGTGATCTATGATGAAGCTTTCAAAGGCGATTATGTGATCCATAATCACCCAAGCGGCCTACTCGATCCATCGGATGACGACTTAACCATTGCCAGCACCCTTGGGAATGAGGGGATTGGGTTTATCATAGTCAATAATACTGTCACAAAGGCCTATACGGTCGTTGAAGGCGTGGAGCCTAATGACAGGTCGTTTCTGGATCCTCATAAGCTAAGTTCTTTAATAGATGAGGAAGGTGAGATAGCTCGACATTTTGATCCCTTTGAGAAAAGGGACTCTCAAATTAAGATGCTTGAAAGGATTGTTGAAGCGTTTAATGGGGATGAAATAGCCGTGATTGAGGCAGGAACAGGCGTAGGAAAGTCCATGGCCTATCTGATTCCTGCTATCCATTGGTCTGTCAAGAATAAGGAGAAAGTCGTGATCTCCACCAACACCATCAATCTTCAAGAGCAACTCATTAAAAAAGACATTCCATTCTTGCAAAAAGCTTTAGGGATCGATTTTAAGGCTGTTCTAATCAAGGGGAGAAGTAATTACATCTGTTTAAGAAAGCTCTATTCAGCCAAAGAGGATCTTGAAAACGATCTTTTTAATGAGTCTGAACAAAATTGGCTGGAGGCTGTTCAAAAGAGTGTGACTACTCTGAAAGAAGGTTCCAAGGATGAGGTAGCTGGAATTATGCCTCTGGAAGCCTGGGATAAGATTGCCTCCGAAACAGACACTTGTCTAAAAACAAAATGCTCGTATCACTCTCGTTGTTTCTTTTTCAAGGCGAGGAAAGAGGTCCAACAAGCCAATCTTCTTATTGTGAATCACCATCTGCTCTGCAGCGACCTTGCGATCAAAGGAGAGATCGGTGACTCCAGCAATAGCTACGGCCTTCTTCCTCCCTATCAAAAGATCATTATCGATGAGGCCCATAATCTGGAACATGTGGCAGTCAACTATTTTGGCTATTCAGTGTCTCCTTTTTCTTTTAGACAGAGCCTCTCCAGATTATATCACCTTAAAGGTTCCTCTGAAAAAGGCATCCTGGGTTTTCTGAAGCGTGAAATCAACGGGTGGAAAGGCAAAGGGGACAATGAGATCATTGATGCCATCGATGAAATACTGACGGATAAAGTCATTCCTGACATAATGAGGCTCAATCATTTGGTGGATAGCTTTTTCCAGCTTATGTTATCATTTGCATTGGATCAGATGGATGGTAATTTGGAGAACAAACTGCGTGTCACCCCTGACTCTATCTCCTCTTCCATTCGTGACAAGATTGAAAAAGAGAGCCAGGCATTGATCCAAGGAACCCAAAATATATACGGTCGTATCAAAGAGCTTTTGGAGAAACTTCATAAAATACCTCTCCGCATAAAGGAAAAGAATATTGGTATGATCAAAAACCTGGAAGCCTATCACAGCCGTCTCTTATCAGCTCTCACAAGTCTTGATATCTTTGTCCATTTCAAGGAAGAGGATTCTGTTTACTGGATTGAGGTTAAGAAGAGGGATCATACACCGTGGCTACGCCTTAACGTTTCTCCACTCAACGTATCAGAATTTCTAAATGACTTTCTATTTACCAGCCATGAATCCGTCATTCTCACTTCTGCTACTCTCACTACTGATGGGAGTTTTAACTTCCTTAAGCAAGAGCTTGGCCTGAACCTCACTGCCCAAGAGCGAATCACTGAAGCCCTTCTCCCCTCTCCATTTGATTATATGGAACAGATGTCTATCTGTATCCCTACTGATCTCCCTTCCCCTCAGGATAAAAACTTCACTAAGAGTGTGAATGAGTTCTTGGTGGAGATTATTGAGATCACAAAAGGGAAGACATTCATCCTTTTTACGTCCTACGGAATGCTCAATCAAGCCTATGATCATCTTGACGGACATTTTAGCCATCGTATTACTTTACTCAAACAAGGTTCTATGGATAGGCATACTTTGATTGATCGCTTCAAAAATGGAAATCATACAGTCCTTCTTGGTACAGACTCATTTTGGGAGGGTGTGGACGTACCGGGAAAGTCATTAAGCTGTGTCATACTGGTAAAGCTCCCCTTTAAGGTTCCCACTGAGCCAATTACCCAGGGAAAGGTCGAAAAGTTGGAGAGGGAGGGGAAAAATCCATTCTATGACTACTCTCTCCCGTTGTCAGTCATCAAGTTCCGTCAGGGGTTTGGGCGATTAATCCGTACTGCAGAGGATGAGGGGGTTGTGATTTGTCTGGATAAACGTATCATAACCAAGAGCTATGGTAAAATGTTTATAAACGCTTTACCTCTCTGTCATCAGGTCATTGGGGATCAAATGGAGGTGTTGGATGGGGTCTCTAAATACTTCAAAAACTCTCTTCAAACTTGATCGCACTTGCCCTTATTGTGACATTATCTTTCTCACTCAGCTTTCTTAAAACCCGTTCATTGATTTTCTTTTTCAGAACTTGACTTCCGCACAGGGGACATAAAAAAAGGGGGTAGTTGAGGACGCTGACAAATCTCTCTTCTTCTACCAGAAAGTCAATACGCCATTTTTTCTCAGACATTTTTGTTTGACAAATAGTACAATACATAGGGGTCACCTAAAGTCATTTAAACAGAGGAATTTAAAAGATACACAATTATCACAGAAATGAATAATTATTTTTTAGTTAAATGGAAAATAATTGCTATCTGCCCTATTTTTCAGCATCACATCCATTGACTGGCAATTTATGGAAGGCCTTCTGCAGTAATTAGAACATTCTTTCACGGTTAAATAATTCATGGCTAACATTAAAAATACCAATGAGAACAGTTTTGTTTAATAAAAAAAGCTTGACGCTTACTAGCCTGAACTATTATTTTATTAATGATCCCTTTTGGAGTAAAGGTTTGGCTAAAAAGCCCATCTTTGTTTTGATTTTCTTTGTCTTGATCTTGATTATAGGGCAAATCTATGGTCGACAGGCGAATAGTCCTGAAAAACACAAGCAATTTTGCAAGGTGGAATACAATAAGTGTATCCGCAACGGGTTTAACAGGTTAAGACGAAAATCCTGCGCTCAATGTATAACAGACTGCAAGAAGAAATACAAACAGTGTCTCTCAGGGTTCACACCCAGGATATAATCCCTGTGCTTTTGATCTACTCACACTTCTATTATATCATCAATAAGGAAAGCTCTAATGGATAAGGAAAAAGAAAAGCTGCTTGTTAATCAAATACTGAACAGTTATGACTTTTTACTCAGTGAAGATGACAATCATTTGATTGGAGATACGGGAACCCCCTCTTTCTATTTTTTGATCAAGAACAAGGCGAATCTTGATGGAAACTTCACGCAGATATCCCATGGGAAAGGAATATGCACTCTCACTGTGGATGAAAAACCTGTTGAGTTCATCTTTGACAACCTTTATGACCTGTTGATCCCCTATATTGGGGATGATACGTTTATCGAGAAATGGCAATTGAAGAATCAGGCTAAAGATAAGATCGCTAAATTAGGCCAAAAGTTCCTCTTACGCCATGACATACAGATACTTGAGGCGATAATCGAAGGAACCCGAAAGGATATTCTCAGTGTTTTGCAGGAGTTTAAGAAAACAGCTTTTATTGATCAGCTGGAAAAGGAAAGCCAAATAGAAAAGATCCTTGGGATGTCTGCAAATGAAGAGTATTTATACATTTTCAACGAAAAAAGCGGCATACACTCTCATATGACTTATGTGATTCTCTCTACTAAAGAGAAAAGCCGTGAAGATTTAGACTTAACTATCTATGATTACTATAAATATCTGGATACCCTGATAGAAGAAAATGAAGATCGCTATGGAAAAACCACCAATGAGACGACCTCATTCCCTTTATCCGACCTGGACCAGCTCCCAGGATTCAATCCAAGCTAAGTGTAATAAAGCTAATTTAACCCACCAGAGTGTAGGGGCGGGGGGACCCCGCCCCTACACTCTGATGATTCTTAAACCCATGAGCTAGAAGGTCTATGAAGAAAGTGAGTGATCTACTTAGAATGATCAAGTTCTCCCACACGATATTTGCCTTTCCCTTTGCCATTACGTCTTTCATCATGAACCTACAAGAAATGCCAGGGTGGGACAAGATTCTCTTCATGGGATTGGCCCTTGTTTTCGCACGGAGCGCGGCAATGACCTTCAATCGTCTGATAGATTACAAGTATGACAAAGAGAATCCCAGGACCAGGACGCGGGAATTGGTGACGGGGAGACTCAGTCAGAAGACGGTTATTCTATTTCTGCTAGTCTCATCCCTCGGATTTATCGGAGTGTCCTACGCCATTAACTTCCTATGCTTTGTCCTATCCTTCTTTTTACTCATCCTCTTATTTGCTTATTCCTACTGGAAGAGATTCTCCTCCTTAAGCCATCTCTATTTAGGCTTTGTGATAGGCTTAGCCCCCATAGCTGTTGATGTAGCCCTGAATGGTAGTGTATCGATACTTAGCGGACTTCTCTTTGCCGCTATCACATTCTGGATTTTCGGCTTTGACATTATATATTCCCTACTGGACATAGACTTCGACCGTCAAGCCAATCTTCATTCGCTGCCATCAAGGTTAGGCCCCAAGAACGCTCTTATTCTATCCCGTATCGCTTATGGGCTGATGATCCTATCGCTTCTGACGTTAGGATATTTAGAACACTTGGGTTTCATATACTATATTGGGGTTCTAGGAGTCTCTATTCTCTTAACCATTCAGCATATATGGGTCAAACACAATGACTATTCCCGTGTGACCCCGGCATTTTTTACCCTGAACAGCTTGATCTCCATACTCTACCTGGGAATTGTTCTACTTGACCGGTTTTTGCCCAAACAGCCATTATAACCAAAATGACATCATTCCTTGACTTTGTCTCAGTCCTGTATTATAATTTTCTTATCGATCGACGAAATATTATGGCTAAATATTATAAACTTTTGGAAAAATTGCTGAGTGGTGATTCTGATAGCAATATTAACTTTAATGATCTTTGCAATCTTCTTAATAAACTGGGATTTGATAAGCGAACCAAAGGGGGCCACCATATCTTTACAAAAGAAGGAGTCACGGAACTCATTAATTTACAGAAGGATACAAATAAAGCTAAAGAGTATCAGGTACGTCAAATTCGTAACATTATTCTAAAGTACAATATAGAAGGGAAGTAATGTATAAATATGAAATAATTCTCTGGTGGAGTGAAGAAGACAAGGTCTATGTAGGCGAAGTTCCTGATTTACCAGGATGCATGGCACACGGTGACACTCACGAGAAAGCTCTCTCCAGTGTGAAGGAGGCCATTGCTTTCTGGATTGAGACAGCAAAAGAGTTAAATCGTCTTATACCAAAGCCTGTGTCTCGTAAGAAAGTTTCGGCTCTATGAGGCAAAATATGAAATGGCAACAGAAACATTGGTGTAATTTATCTAGTTCAAATCCCTTTTAATATTCTTGTATTCCCTTAGTTAGTGAGATTTCAAGAAGGAAAAAACGGAGGGATACGGGATTTTATAATGAAATGAATACAAGGCGGTGGGCACAGACTGATGAGTGATTTTGCCCTTCATCCTGAATTCCGGTTGCCCGTATCGATCAGCCAAAGGGCCATCCAACTCAATCGTCCCTCTAAAATCAAAGTCACTCACAAATCGACTGGAATAACTCAAGCCTTCGCGATGGTTTAAAACACTTTCACCCGTTCCTTCAACGGTTAATTGGAAGTCTCCCGCCACACCCTGGACTCTTAACGTTAAACTCAAATCTCCTGAATACCTGTGACTCAAGTAATACTTCTCTTCATCCGTCTTTTTTAAAGTGTGTTCCATTTTGATCTTCATGGTCAGAGTGCCGGAATTCAATGGCATGGAGGGTGAAAGCTGGTTCAGTGGGATTGATTTACTAGTCCGATAAGTCCAGGACTCTCCAGGAGAGAGATCGTGATCCGGAAACGCCTGTAAATTGTTGATCATCTCCACCAACTCATGGTACAAACCCCTCTCAACTCCCAACAATTTTTGTATATCCTTTCTCTTGTCAAGTTGAGTGAGCCGTCTTTGACTAGAGAGTTCAAAGGTGATAGGTGATTGACCAGGATCTTTAGGGACCCTGTGAGGTAATTGGATAGATTGGAAGGGTTTATTATTGATCTCGATGGACTCAATAGTTAAAGGATCCCCTGAAGATTCGATCTCTCCTGAACCACCTGGTTTAACCTTCACAACAGTTTTTCTTATAGTATGACTTAGCTTAAGGTAGGCAGAGCGTATATCTTGATGGTCTGAATACTTCAATAAGCTTTGTCGAAGGGAGTCGGATAAGTTCTTGATGCTGATGGACTGAATGGATACGTGGGTCGTGATATGATACTTTCTTTCAGCGTTTTTAGTGAACTTGAGTCTTAGTGGATGAGGTTTTCGCTGTTGAACGTCTTGTTGAGATGTGACCAGATGGGTTTGATAAGATAAAAACAAACTGATTCCCAAGGTGGCCAATACAATACTCATATCCCCTCCGACATTTATTTGATAATGATTCCTTAACCTTTAGAGAGACGGTCCAAAAGATAACGCCCCAGAAGATTGGAAAAGTGATCTGTAGCGTGAGTAAACCGTACACCAATGGCAATCTCTTTCACAGCCACAATCTTGAGAGCTGTCACACCAATCTTGCCGTTCAGCCGCATTTGAGCACTCTCTACCATTTGACCTACCTTTAATACACGGCTATCATCAGCATTGGAAAGCTGCATGGCTACTCCTCCAATACTCAGGTTAATCACCTTCCCCGTAACAATTTGACTGGAATTGGGAACGGACAAGTTCATGGTGATTTCGTCGGTCTCTCTGGGAGCCACCCGTTGAAACTCCCGTTGCTCGTGTTGAACATCGCCTGATGTCACAATTTTATACACTCGTTTATAGATCTCGTTTTTATCGAGATTCCCTGGGATTAGGGCTGTCACATTCAGGAGTAAAAGGGTCTGGATAAACTCGCGATCACTTTTATCGGAAAGGATGAGCAATTTATAATCCTCGACTCGTTTGTACTGTCTGATCCGGGCTAAAAACTGTAACCATGAGCTACTCAGCTGATTCACATGGAGAAACAAGAAACCGGCCCCTTTTTTTCCCATGATTTCTTCAACATTTTTATTCGTATCACCCACGTACAATTCCAATCCTAGTGACAAAAACTTAAGGGTCAGCATGTCTTTCAATTTTTCGGGTATGTCTATCATAATCACGTACATGATTAGTTCCTAATGTATATTTCTTTAATTTCAAGAGATTTTAGCTTATCAATCAATTTATCCGTCAGAGAGGTTCCAGCCATTATGATGGAAACATGGTTATTATCAAATACTTCGTCTCCAACGGTCATTCCTCCCTTCAAACTATCCACACTTGTGGCCTCAACAGGGAATCCTTCTACAACCTTAACGTCACTACTTTTTCTCTTCTCAGCCCGTTTTTCAAAATCATCAAACTTGGATTTATCTACTTCGATGGGTGATGTGTGAGAAGAGGGTAAAATGCTTTTCACTTTCTGCATCAATATACCAGGTTGGACAGGTTTTGCTAAATAAGCTTCCACCAAGTCCTTATCGATTCTGAGGGTCTCAAGGCTGGCCCCTGAGAGAACTATAATGGGAATGTTTTTAAGACGTTCTTCCCCTTTGAGTAAAGGAATCAGCTTAATCGAGTCACCACCAGGTATTTTAATGTCGTAAAAAATCAGGTCAAAGGACATCACTTTAGCCATTTTCAGCCCTTCTCTGGGATCAGAAGCCCCCTGCACATCATAGCCGTTTTGTTGGAGCAAATTGGTGAGTAAAGTGAGTATGATAGGCGTTTCTTCAACAATAAGGACCTTTTGAGCCATTTGGTTTGTTCCTTTTGATTGTATGCTACTCAAAAAAATAGTAACTAATTTTTATTAGGTCAATTGAGAATTGTAATAACTTGGAAAAAATAGTGATCTATAAGACTATACATTTGGACAAAATATATTTATTTTCTGTATAGAACTTAAATTTACAGGATTAAATTACGAAAATAAAATAGATCGAAAGATCATAAATCAAAGGACCTTAAAAATCGCTCTAACTCTCTGCAGGTGCAAACGGTTATTCTTGCAGAGGGGGTTGGAGTGACCTTTTAAGGATCGTCTCTTTATAAGGATACGCTACACAAAGGGTTTATGGCTTAGTCATACCCTATAATCCTTTTAATACACCAATCCTATCATCTTTTTCTAATAAAGTACAGATATTTATGTCTTTAGCCATCATTCTCTTTATAATTGCTTCAGTGACAACAGTTATTGCGGCTATCCAGCTAGCCAAGTACGGCAATGGAATTGCTGAATCCACTGGCCTAGGTCATAGTTTAGTGGGATTAGTTCTTCTTTCGGCGGCCACATCTCTCCCAGAGCTTTTTTCATCCTCCTCGGCTTCGTTCATAGGCAATGTGGACCTTTCTTTCGGCAATGTCTTCGGTAGTAACATGACCAATATCTTCATCCTGGTGATTCTGGACTTTTTTGTCAAGAAATCTCCCATCCTTTTTGGGGCCAGCCAAAAGAATGTAATGACCGGTGGTATTGTTATTCTAATCACTTGTGTCACTTTATTAATGATATTTATTGGCCTTCACCCAGATCTTCAAGGATATGATCACTGGTACTTTTCTCTTGTTCTCCTCCTATTCTACGTTGGAGGGATGATCATTATTTATAAGTATGAAAAAGCCAATCTGTCAGATGATTCAGCAGACCATGAGAAGACCTCTTCTTCTATGACCAAGAAACAGGCAGTGACTGGTTTTATTATATCTTCTGTATTTGTTTTCGGAGCAGCTATATTACTTTCCTATAGTTCGGATATTATGAGCCAGTATAAGATAGGGGGGAAAGCACTGGGCGGGACCTTTGTGGGAACTCTTTTTATGGCCTTCACCACAAGCCTTCCGGAGATCGTTGTATCCATATCTGCTCTCAAGATGGGAAGTCGCGACATGGCACTTGGTAATCTCTTTGGGAGCAATCTTTTCAACTTAGCCATTCTTTCTTTTTCTGATGGGTTCTACCGTCTGGGATCCTATTTTCGGGAAGTGCCTCTTAAAGGGAATGCTTTCTCCATCATTAGCCCAAATCACTTTATCAGTGGATTGATTGGAATCATATTTATTGCTATTGTCCTATCCAGCCTGATGCTCCGCCGCAAGGAAAAGCACGGCCCTCTGGGCTTTGACACACTAACCATCGGTATTCTCTATATAGCAAGCATTTATCTCCTTTACCTCCTAAGATAAAAAAAAACTATTGTTTCATCAATGCTGATTTGATGGATTCATTTGATGTGTAGGGGCGACCCGGCGGGTCGCCCCTACACATCAAATGAGACTTGAAGGAACACTAGTGACGCACCATTTAGTGATCACTGCCTCCACTGTTTTGGGCATCGATTTTCATAAAACTGTGATGAAAGTGGACGTTTGTAACGATA
>CAJXGR010000086.1 GCA_913053665.1 uncultured Spirochaetia bacterium | reverse complement strand
ATCGCGTCTCTACAGGTAGTTAGATAAATCCGTCAGTAACTAGTTTATCACTACCCATAAATGATCCCATATCCACAGGATTTTACAGCCCCTACCTTTTAAGTCATCCATCCATTGAAAACTTACAAAGTGAATAAAAAAATAGCTTGACAATTAAATCCATATCCATTACTTTTTGGATCGGTTGCTTTTTTTCATTAATAAAGGTTGAATTCTTTATCTATAATTCTTAGATTTACAAGTATACTTATCTTTTGCTTCTTGCATAAATATTAACTCAATCTTGGCACTATTAATTGATAAATAGTCTAATTCACTATAATAAATCAGTTTATACTTGTCTACGAATCACATAAACTAAGGAGAATTATTTAATGACAGGTTATAAAGTTATTGCTGGCCCAGAAGCATTTCTGCCACCCGCGGCGGCCACTATGGGCATTGAGCTTCCCGATGAGGGGGGAGCATTAATTGAAGGCACCCTGGTAACAGAGGAACAAGCCCTTGAACATGCCGCCAAAAAGTTCCTTGAAGCCAAAGTCCCCACTATTTTCCCTGGCCCCCTTGTACTCTGGGACTGGAGAGAAGGTGTTGCCAAGAAGGCTAAAGCAGTGAGAGACATGTTTGAAACACTAAAAGGTCTGGCTCGGCCAGGTCAAAAGCCCATGCTCATCCCTATGGCAGACTATAGGCCCAAATATCCCAAAATTGACCCCGAAATCGAAATCAATCCCAATCATCCCAATCTCACTATCTGGCATAATAAAATCGATGTCTGTATGTTTGTTGGCGTCCATTGCCATTTCGCAAACATCTCTCTGAAAATTATTAGGGGCGAAACAAACTGCTATACGATAGCTATGTGCGCTCAGCATGGTCATGAAGATGCCATGATGACATTCCGTGACGCATCGGCTGAGAAGATTGACCAGTTGACCGCTAAAATAAAGGAACTGGCTGGTAAATGATTTAAAGAATAATAAAGAGGTAAAAATATGAGTACTGCAAAAAGTCTTATAGGAACAAAGAACAAAATGGGTCAAACCATTGTAGATATAGAGGATTTTTTCAACGACAAACTCCCTAAGGAACAGCATTTCATGACGGGTTCTGAAATCGTTAAAGAAGCGATCAAAAGAGCCAGTGTGGATATGAGTATTTCCTATCCCATCACTCCTCAAAGTGAAGCGGCCGCTCTGGTCGGTGAACTCTGGGTAGAAGGCTATGTGAAAGGCTACTTCAGAGGAGAGCATGAATTTGCCGTTATGAGTCAATGTGCTGGAGCGGCTTTTGGTGGAGCCAGAGTTTTTACAACAACCTCCGGCCCTGGGACACTCAGAGCCTATGAAAACTTCCCTATGTGGAGTGGATCCAGGCTTCCCATCATGCTTTGTCTGATGGTGCGGGGTATCAATACTCCCTTGTCCATTCAGCCTGACACCATAGAAATGGGTATGCTTTTGGACACAGGGATGCTAATGTGGCATGCCGAAAATGCCCAGGAGCTCTTTGATTATCTGCTGATGGGCTATATAGTAGCAGAACAGCCTGATATTCATTTGCCCATTGCCGTAGCCTGTGATGGTTTTTTTGTGAGTCACACAAAGGAAATGGTAGAAATGGTCTCTAAAGACTACTGTATTCCTCCTTACGATCCCTATCGAGCGCCGGTGCCTGTCATGGATATGGAAACGGCTCCCATGCGGATCATGAGAGATCCTTTTGTGATGAAATCAAACTACATCAGTTATATGACCCATGCGTCCTGGCAACTGGAGATCAGAGGGGCCATTGAACGAAGTCGTAAATATACAAAACGCCTTATGGGCGGTTCTTTAATAGAAGTAGAGAATGGAGATGCTGATATCATTATCTGTTCAAGTGGTACGGCCATTAGTCAGGGTAGAGAAGCCATCAGACTGATGAAAGCCAAGGGTATGGATGTGGGACTCGTTAAAATCAAAACCATTCGACCTTTCCCTGACGATGAAGTTCGGAAGGCTTTAGAGAATGCCAAATTGATTGTCGTCCCTGAGCTCAACATATCCGGATGGATGGCTAAGGAAATCAAGTCATGCATTGACCGTAATGACAGGGTGTTGGTAGGTCCTCACGTAGCTGGAGGGATGACCATGCCTCCAGAAGTGCTTATGGAGGAAATTGAAAAAGAAATCGCTTTGAGAAAGGTTGCTTAAAAAGGAGTTAAACTATGTCTACAAATATAATTAAAATGTCCGAAGCATTAGCAGATATTATGCCACAAGAATATAAAGATCTGGTTGAACGATCCACCTATGGTAAGGTCGATCGTGGCTGGAGAGACATTGGTGAGAGTAAAGACCTTATAGAAACCCATTCACTTTGCGCCGGCTGTCCTGAGAGTCTTGCATTTCGTTATATCATGTCTTCCTTGCCTAATCCGGAGGATACTGTGATGGTTGGCTCTACAGGCTGTACAAGTCTTGTTTTCCCTCACATCGCTGTTCATAACATCCATTCGCTTTTTGGTAATCAAAATGCTGTTGCCTCTGGGTTGAAACGCACATTGGCATTACGTTTTCCTGATAAGACTAAAGATGTTGTTGTCTTGGCGGGGGATGGTGCGACTGTTGATATTGGCCTTGATATGACCCTACAAAGCTGGTTCCGTCAGGAAAAAATAACAACCATCTGCTTTGATAATGAGTTCTATGGCAATACAGGTGGTCAGGAAAGCGGGTTGATGCAAAAGCAATTTGTTGCGAAGATGGCTCCTGCGGGCAAGCAATTCGATAAAGTGAATCTTCCTCAACTAGCCATTGATTCGGGCTGTCATTATGTGGCAATGCTCACAACCAGTAAGCCTATGCGAGTGGAGAAAGTCATCAGAAATGCGATTGAAGTAGCCAGAGAAATTGGCCCAACCTACGTTCAGATCTATACACCCTGTATCCTTGAGCTGGGCAAACAGAGTCATGAGGGTATAGACGAAATGAAAGGGGCTGAGAAAAAGGGTGAACGGTTCGAGTTTTTTGAGTACAGAACAGATCAGGCGGGTGAATTGATCGACAAAAATGATGCGGAACGTAAAGTAAGAAAAGATGCCAAAAAGGAAGCCAGAAAAAAAGCTAAAGAGACGGCTAAAGCTTAATTTAAGGGGTATATAAATCTATGAGACGAAGAATAAACTTTCGGATGTCGGGTCTAGGGGGGCAGGGAGTCGTGACTTCAGCCCATGTTCTGGCCACTGCGGCCGCCAAAGAAAATAAGTATGCTATATCTAATCCATTCTTTGGTGCCGAGAAAAGAATGGCTCCATCAGAGTCTTATTGCAGGATTGGAGATGAACCCATCTATGACCGGGGAGAGTTGGTCTATCCCGATGTCATTATGATCTTCCACCCTCATGTGATCACTCTAAACAAAAGCTACACCATGCCCTTTTACTCCGGTATAAAAGAAGGGGGCATTGTGATCATTAACTCTACTATAGAGCTTTTAAGCGATGAACATAAGGAAGAATTAGAAAAAAAGAATGTACGCCATATGAATGTTGCCGCAACAAATATAGCTAAAGAGGTAGCCGGGACAGAATTAGCTTCAAATATGGCGATGCTTGGAGCCTTATTGGGTATTACGGATATCGTAACACTGGAGAGTATGGATTTAGCTATACAGGATCGTTTTGGAAAGAAGTATGTGGCATCAGGGGGTACGGCAACCCTGGACGAGGCTATTAAAAAGAAGTTTGCCAAGAAAGAGCAACTTCTCAAGAAAAACCTTGAAACAGTTCAAGTGGCTTATAAGGTAGGAAAAGAGTGGGCTTCCACATTAAAAGAGCTTGTCCTGGCCTAAGGTTAATGGATAAAGATAAAGGAGTTAAATATATATGTATGCAGTAGCAAGAGTTACAGAAGAGGACTGTACTGCCGAAAAAGGATGTCGTCTATGTATTGTTGTTTGTCCTGAACCCGACACGATCGATTACGACCCTATCAAAAAGGTTGCTGTTGTGAATGAAGAGCGATGTAAGGGGTGTATATTATGTATAGCAGGGTGTTCAGTACAAAAGTGTATTGTCATGGTTGATATGTAATGACCTTTGTAGGGGCGATCCAGCGGATCGTCCCTATAGATTATATAGCATAGTTATGCGAGGAATCTTCTCACAAACTTATCCGTCTCACCCTCATCTTTGCATTTGTAGTGATCAGTGATCATCTCGCGGATGGTTCTATCGCTTTGACCCATAAGATCATCGGCTTCGTCCATGTCTACGCCTAGCAGATCATCCTCGTTAGGGTCTCCGCCGGGCATTGGGTATAGAGCTACTATATCTTTAAAGTCAATGGCGGCTTCCTTGTTCCCATCATAGACGATGGCTACATTACTCGTTACTTCGTAAAAACCTTCTATCCCCCCTCTATTAACAGAGTTAACGCTAACTAAAACCGATCTGTCGATGATGGCATTTAAATAGACTTTATCTTTTGTGCATATATCGCAAAAATCACCCACTGCCGCCTGGTTGCAGAACTGTTCAAACAAATAGACTCCTTTAAATCCAAATTGCTCGTACAACAAATCATTTAAATCGGTCAGCTTCTGTCCTTCCTTCAAATGTATTTCTACAGGCATAAAGCCCTCCATATTCCAATTAAGTTACTATTTATATATAATAGATTGAGAGAAGGAAGTCAAGAAATAATGGTATGAATGAATAATTCTTTTAGCTCATAATCATTTGCTGATCAGTCTAAAGCCTGTATTTGCGAAAAAGTAGATGGAAAAAAAGCTTGACAGGGAATCCATATGAATTACTTTTGTATTCATGAAAAGGTCTTTTATTTTATTAGTCATTCTGTTTTTAAGTTGCTCGAACACACGAATGGGCCTGAAAGAAACTCAAAAGTGGCTGAACCGAGTGGATATTATTCATCACTCACTCAGTGATCTGGAGACTATGAAACAGCTGGATCTTGGCCAGAGTGAGGTAAGAGACGAGGATTTAAGGTACCTGGAACATTTAATGAACCTGGAAGAGTTAGACCTGACTGAGACTAAGATCAGCGATAAGGGATTGTTTTATCTTAAGGCATTAAAGCAATTACGTGTCCTGATTCTTTTCGGCACAAAGATCACTGACAAAGGCTTGTTTCACATTAAGACTTTGAATAATCTAGTCAGCCTGACCCTTAGCTACACACAAATCACGGATGGTGGAATGATTTCATTAGGTGAACTGAAGGGCTTAAAGCACCTGGATATCTCAAGGACAGCCATATCTAATAAGGGTTTAAGCCATTTAGCGCCTTTAAAAAGCTTAGAGGAACTCAATCTACGGGGCACTTTACTAACAGATCAGGGTTTAAGGACCCTGAAGTCCTTTAAAGACTTGAAGATTTTAATATTAGATGAGACAAACATCACCGATGATGGATTGATCTACCTAAAAGGCCTGAAACACTTAAGAACTCTTGTTCTATCCAATACCTTTATTAGTGATCAGGGCTTAAAACACCTTAAAGGTTTGAAGAACCTAAAGTTCCTGGACGTTCGTTCCACCATTATCACACAAGTCGGCGTCCAGAAGCTGAAATCGTCCCTCAAAAGGCTGAAAGTCGATATTCGTATTCGTTAGCCCATATCTTCAGGTAAACTACTTTCTGAAGCAGCTTAGAAGTATAAAGATCCTCCAACTGTTGCGTAGTACCCAGACTCTATCTTTAACTGATCGATAATGTCGTTTTCACTGTACTTTGTGATAAAAAATAAACTCCATTTCCTGGGAATCAGATGGAATTGAGCCTCAAAACCCAGTTGGTAGCCTGTGAGATTACTATTTTTGACACGATTGTAGTAAAAAGAGGGGATGAGACTGAGTTTCTCATTATGAATCACATAGGCTCGTAAACCAACACGGTAAAATGGTTGGCGCAAACCCAGCCCAGCCCACAGAAAAATGGGGGTTGGCCGGACCACAGGGAGGATCATGGTGATCATATCCCCATATTCTGTGAGATAGTACTGAAATAATGGTGGCACTACTGTATCCCAAAGGAGAAGGAGAGGGGTTTGACGCTTGTTATCGGTAACGAAATCGTGGCCCAGACTCAGGTTTTGCCAGATCACTGCAGAGGATAATACGCTTAGCAAAGAGAAAGCAAGCATTTCATAGCGGTCTACCCGAAACCCTTTGGCCTGTGTGAGAAGTTCATAATTGATGATGTCGCTTCCAGTGGAGTCATAGCCTCCCACCGTGACGAGAGAGTAGGCCAATGTTCCAAAGCGATTCATCATTAAGGACGTCCCATTTATGTAGCTTACAGAGCCTGAGAGGACTATTTTCTCAAAGACAAACCCGGCATTGAGTTCCTGCTGATTGAGTCCTGCCGTAGTGATACGGATACTGTTGTTGATATCAGGCGTAAAAAAGTGGCGTACTTCCCCTCCAAAGATATTGATCTTTATTTTAGGACTTAAATTGTAAAAGTTGGCCAAGCGATAGTGAGACCACTCATGACTGAAAGAGGACAAAAACGCTGTTCCATAAGCGAAAAATAAGTACTCACCCAGTCGGACCGCTGAGGAGTTCTGGCTACCCAGTTCCTTGAACAGAACTTCACTGCCCAGAGCAAAGAGATGGGTGGCGGAGTAGGTGACATGAGTGTTGGACAGGGAGTCTTTGACGGGATCTTTGTAGCTGAGGGATAATTCCTTTCCCTCAGCCCATCTGGGCACTAGGATAGCCACTAAGGTCAATACTATTAATAACTTATATTGCATTATATTATAAAATACTCGATAGGAGGTCTTTATTTCTAATTTAGAATGCTGGTTTTAAAGATAATCAAATTAACGGGAATCATCATAAAAAAATGATCTGCTTGGATCCTGTTGAGTAGAAATTAAAGAGAAGGTGTCTGTAAGTGGATTTTATTCAATAAATAAAACCACCCAAACAAAAGAATTGGCCTTTGTCCGGGTGGTAATCAATAATTATAACTTAATGAAAGAAGTGATTAGAGTTTTCGTAATTTACGTTCTTTCTTTTTGGCTTTAATAAAACCATATTTAGCGTAAATCCTTTGAGCACGCTTAGAAGCAAGATACTTTAGAAAGCGTCTAGCGTTCTTTCTGTTTTTGCCCTTGTTCAATCGGCCAATGGCGTAACCTACCTTATGCTTCATGTTGTAAGGAGCAGGAATAGCGACACCCTCAAGCTTTCGTCCCTTAGCCTTTGCGTGAGTAACTTCTGTGGCCCAGACAATTCCTACATCAGCCTGTCCATGCTCTATACGGTAAGGGGTCTCGCGGTGATGACGTGAAGTGAACCATGTTTTTCCTGGGACTGCCCAGCAGCTTCTGCACATCTTGCCGCCCGTTACTTTTTTGTAGATTTTAAGCATCTTAAGCATTTTGGAGCCATAAAACTTAAAAATACCTTCTGTAAGTGGATTCGGGTGAGATTGAACGATATCGTCTCTAGCCAAGTCTTTAGGGCCTTTAATATGCTTTGGGTTGCCTTTAGCGACCATCAACTCTAACTTGTTATGAACATAGATCATATACTTTTTCATCTTCCCCTTTGCTTTAAGCTTCTTTAAGTGCTTCAAATTCACACTGGCAAAGAGATCGGGGTTCATAGAGGTTTTCTGACCATTGATGATCCCTTGTTTCAAGAGTTGGCCTTTAAATATTTGTCCTGGAGGGATGGTTTCAACATAGATCGACCTGATTTTAGGATATTTCTTTTGAAAGTCCTGGATCAGTTCTTCTATAACCATAAACTGATTTCCTGCCAGATACATGACAAGTTTCGCTTTGTATGAGTCGCCAATTCTACCATATTTGATTTTACCGTTTGTGTAAAAAGTTCGGTAATCATGGCCCAGACCGGCACCTTTTTTATGCTTTTTCATCACCATCGGCTTAGTCTTATCCGATGAGGAGCAAGTTGTAAATGCAAACATTGCTAACATTAAGATGGTTAGCAGTAAAGCCAAGCTTTTTTTCATTATTTTATACCCTTTAAGAATTAATTTACTTGTTACCAGCAAAAAGTGTACCATTTATATAGCCGTTGGATGCAGGGAAGTGATTGTCCTGATGTTGCATTTTGCAATATAGATACTTTTAAATGTTGCATTTTGCAATAAATATTCCCCCAAGAGGGTGGATGTGACAGAATTATGAAAATATGCCAATACATTTACCCTTCTTTTATCGGATTCGTTATCTTTAGATCGATCATTTGGAGGTTTAAAATGATATTGGATGAAAGTGTATTATTAGAGCTGAGTATGTTCCCTATGGACAAAGGAACGAGCTTAAGTCCCTATGTGGCAAAGTCTTTAGACATTATTGATCAGAGTGGACTGGATTATAAACTCAATCCCATGGGGACTGTTATCGAAGGGAACTGGAATGAGGTTTTTGATGTTGTGGATCAATGTTTCAATGTAATGAAATCAAGTTGTGACCGTGTTACAGTGCATATTAAAGTAGATTATCGTAAAGGGTCTCTGGGGCGACTGAAAACGAAGATCCAATCGGTGGAGAGTGAGTTAGGGAAGTCATTGAAACAATAGGATATATTTCCATCAGCCTGTAGGGGTTCAGGATTCTGAACCCCTACAGGCTGATGGGATAGGTTTTGAAGGAACACTAGTCCAATGAAACTCAGCTGAGCATTAGCCCGATGAGTCGTAGACCTGATAGATCATGGTCCCACAGGCCTTGCAATGAACAGCGTCTTTATCATGGTATTTCAGTCC
Source organism: uncultured Spirochaetia bacterium (assembly GCA_913053665.1). Lineage (GTDB taxonomy): Bacteria > Spirochaetota > UBA6919 > UBA6919 > UBA6919 > CAJXGR01. The sequence goes on along the minus strand of CAJXGR010000086.1, from coordinate 1,516 downwards.
GCACTTTGGGCAGATAATATCACGCTTATCCATAGTGTATAGAAACTTACGGATCAGCGTACCGATTTGCCAGGGTAGAAACACCACTCCGCTTATAATCATTAAAATTGTGATGACTTTACCCCCGTCCGTCACGGGAACGATATCCCCAAAACCCACTGTAGTCAGGGTGACAACGGTAAAATACAGAGCGTCGAAGAAGGTGTTGATCTTACGATCCGGGTGATTGTGTTCCTCAAAATAGATCAGTCCGGAACTCACGAATATGATGGCAGATAAGGTGAATATAATCCTCACGATGATGAGATTATCCTCTCGGATGGTGCCAAAGAAAAAGTATTCGTCCTTTAAATACCTTAAAAACCGTAAGATACGAAAAACCCTGATGACCCTGAATATTCTGAGAAACTGTAAGTTGGTGAGTGTAAAGAAAAAAGGGAGGATGCTGATCAGATCGATCAGAGTGAATATATTGAAAAAGTGTCTCACCTTGCTTTCAGCTACCCACATCCTCACGATGTATTCCACTATAAATATGAGTATGATCACGGTTTCAATGGTATAGATAATGTCTGAAGCAATCTGGGGGGGCGAGAGGGTGCTAAGGACAAAGGTGACACATAATATCAGGATGAGTGCGATGATTCCAAAGTCAATCGCTTTACCTAGAGGGGTTTCCAGATCGTTGAGATAAAAGTTTATCTTTTCCTTTAGTGATTTGCCTCGATCAGGTTTGCTTTCAGGGGGACTACCCTTCTGGATAGTAGGGTTCATACACTCACTCTGGTAATTCCATTATTGTACATTAAAGTAAAAGTCGCCTGAGACATAATCCTCCCAAATGGGCCTGTAGGTTTCGTTCTTTAGATCATAGAAGGCCATATAGTAGGAGCCTAAAATCTTGTACCACCCCTTTTTATCGAATCGGAACCATTTGGATAGATTGACGCGATCTTTGAAGGTTTCACCTGATTTTATGACCTGCTTAATGGATAGACCCCCAAAATTATTGCTTGAGCCAATGTCTATAAAAGGCTTGCCGTTGTGCTCCCCCGAAAAGACGTACTGATTGTCTCTTGGGGCTCTGTTTCGCCCACCTTTTTGGAAGGAAATGGCTTTCGTGCCAACATTCTTAATTTTAAGGGTCACCCAAATCTCCTCTCCCAGGCGGAAGGTCTCTTTGTCTGGAGCGAAGGTGACAGCCAATTGATAGCCGGGATGTTGGCGATAACGCGGCTGGATGGAGAAATACTTAGCGATGTCTTTAGCATGCTTTCTGCCCTTGATGACATAGCCAAGAGTGCTAAATATCTTCTGTGAGTAACCAGAACTGTTTTGCTTATAGATGTTATTGCTGATTAGAAAGGTATATCGTTGTTTATTAAGGTCTTTATCGTAGGGTGTTTCAATATATAAATGGAAATACTCGTTGAGATTATCTGTAGCATAGATTTGTACTTTAGTGATTTTAAACTTCGTTTTATGACCCAGCCGATAACCTTTGTGCTTTATATCT
>CAJXGR010000085.1 GCA_913053665.1 uncultured Spirochaetia bacterium | reverse complement strand
AATAGGATTTTCTTTCAAGGCCCTCAGCCAGTACAATGGACTCTACTTTCTGGGGGGGATGAAGATAGAATCGACAAGTACCACGCCGGAGCCATGAAAGGAGATTGAGAACAGGTCGGGCCATTAACATGGGTAGATTGATACGAGGGAAGACGATACCATACACCTTCTTGGCCTTTTTGACAGAATGGCTTACGATGGATTCCATGTTGGGATAGCAGCAGATCACTTTATCTAACGTGACGATATCTGTTGAGTCCACCTGATCAGCTAGATCCACAAAATCGCCCTGATGATACGTGACACGATCCGAATGATCCTGTCGTTTGGCTTCTTCTTTTGAAGCGTCGATATAAGCGGATGGTCCGTCAACAGATACAGCTTTCTTAAGACCTGCTTTTATAAGTTCATGCTGGATGCTGCCAATGCCGCCGCCAATGTCCAGTAAAGTCATGCCATCCAAACTTTTGACCTTAAGAGCTTCGATGAGATGGCGAGTCATTTTATAAGGTCCCTTTTTTCTATATCGCTTCAGATCTTTATTGGCCACTTTTTTATTAAAAAAAACCTCATGCCCCCGACAACAGGACATCGTCAGCCCCCTGGATTAATTGATCGTATCAGATCTTCAACAAGATGGTTTGGTTCATTGATCCCCAATGTAGCCTCTCATAAAGTCCATCAGGCTGATCTGCAAATCAGCACCTGGTGAGCTGAAAGGATCAATGGATCGAACAAGCTTAAGTCTCAATTCAAATAAATCATTCTTATCCGCATCTTTATTTTGACCCTTTCTAGCCATTTCAAGCTTCAGAACTTCTTTTTCGGCATCATGACGGGGATTCATGATTTGGTTTAACTCACTGCACTGATAGCAAACACCCTGTTTTCGTATGAGGGCACAGCGATCCTCAAAGATATCCATCATAGTTTCACGGGCTTTATGAAGCAAATGCTTCACGGCAGTTTCTGTTTTAGACATGATCACAGATATTTCTTTAATCTTGAAGGAGTAAATCTCTTTTAACATGAGTGCGACTTGCTGCTCTAGCTTGATAGACTTTGTGATACAGGTAAAACAGTGGTTAACGTGTTCTTTGATCTCAAATTGAGCTTGTAAACCCTCACTCTGCAAGCGATCACGCTTATCTGTCAAGAACTTTCCGGAAGGACATTTTTCCTTGCCGATGTCCTGAGCGTAGACAGACCAGCGTTTTTTTGCCCTAAAATGGTCTTGAGCAAGATTTGAGGCGATTGTAAAAAGCCATGTCTTGAATGAAGAATCCCCTTTGAAGGTATACATTTTCTCATAAGCCTTTGTGAAGGTCTCCTGAGCAAGATCTTCAGCGTCTTCCCTTGAGGCTGTGAGACGATATAAAAAAGAGCGTATAAAAGGCTGGAGAGCATGGAAATGGTTTTCCAGAGCCTTTGAGTCAGTTATTTTGTCTTGAGAAACAAGATTATCCATAAGGTAAATATGCTAATCAATAAGCTGAAAATCAAGACTTTTTTTAAGGAATCAACTCATCAATCCTCAGGATAAGGGAAAAAATAATAATGTCATCAATATTTCTTAAGGGTCTGAAGTTTGGAGGGGTTCATGGGATGAATCCTTGGGTCAATCGCTTGATACCATCTTCTATAATTGAGATCAGTGGGTGCCACATGGATAGAACCTTTTAGCTTATAGTATTCCTTGTATCGCCCTAGAAAATGGCCTAACTCATGAACAAAAAGATAAGCCATCACTTTAATTAACAAAGGTTTAGGAAGGGATCCTCTCATCTTACTGAAATAAGGCCCATTAGATAAATACTGATAGGTAGCAAAGATACCCGCCGCCTGATAAGGATTATATAAGTTATTCTCAACAAAAGCGCTGGTCACTCCGCCCCGATTGATCACGTAAATCGGCATGTCCGTATCAGCCCCAGCAATCAGGGTGTTCGTAATGATGAAGTCAGCTTTCTTAAGGTTATACGCGATGACAGACCAATGGGCGTAGCTCATTTGCTCAAAACGTCCATTGGATAAGGCTTTGCCCTTTAGGTCTTTTTCCTCATAAATCCCCTTAAGTCGACGGATGAATTGCTTATAAACGTGTTGGGACATTGTATCTCTATCGTCAGGTTTGCCGAAGTAGCGTATGAGAGTCGCTTTGTCATGCTTCTTAACCTGTCTTTCTATGGTGGAGGCAATCCTGTCTGTATCATGGATGGGGATAGGCCAATTCAATACAGGATATCTAAACTCAGGCTTCTCAAAATCAGGTTTCATACGTTGAAAGAATGAATGAATATCCTCAGAACCCACTCCCTTAAATCGGATTTTATAACCCAGGATCCCGCGACACAGGGTCACCACTTCTTTCAGCAACTCTTTTTTATCATCCTCTGAAAGCTTGGGCAAGTCAGCATCTTCCACATAAAGAACACGCAATGTATGGATTTTCTCTTTATCCAGGGGCTTGAGGTCAGGCAGAGACTGATACATCTTATGAAATAGTTCTCGATCCCCCTTTGGATCGGCCTTATTCTGCTTTGAATTGCATGATACGATGGCTAACAGCAAAAATAAGAGAACGAGTAGTAAATTGGTTTTATTCATCGTTTCACTTTTCCATTAAATGATCTATAAGTTGTTGGATTCAAGGAACCATTTCACAAATATCGGGATACCCTCTTCAATCTTTGTTTTAGGGTCATAACCCAGGAACTTTCGGGACTTGTCAATGCTTGCGTATGTGAGAGGCACGTCACCCGGCTGGTGGGGTAAGTGTTTGATGATAGCTTTCTTGTTTAATGCTTTCTCAATCAAGGATACCAGATAGTTTAACTCTACAGTTTGCGACTCACCAATATTAAAGATCATGTAGGCCGGATCGGTTTGGGCCAAGAGCCATGTCATTGTCCTGATTGTCCCATCTACAATGTCATCCACATAGGTATAGTCTCGTTTCGTTGTTCCATCCCCAAATAAAGGGATCGCGATTCCTTCATTAATCAGTCGTGTGAACTTATGGATGGCCAGGTCAGGCCTTTGTCGCGGTCCATAGACAGTAAAGAACCTGAGACAGGCAATGTTGAGTTTATAAAGATGATGATAAGTGTGGCAAAGAAGTTCAGAGGTTTTTTTCGTGGCGGCGTAGGGTGAGATGGGGTGATCCACAAAATCATCTTCGGAAAAGGGGACTTTTTTATTTTCTCCATAGACGGATGAGGAGGACCCAAAAATGAAGTGGGGGACATTGAAATCTTTGGACAGGTCTAAAAGGTGTTGGGTACCAATGATATTTACCTGAGTATAGAGAAATGGCTGTTCTATACTGGGGCGAACCCCTGCCATGGCGGCAAGATGTATGATTATATCAAAAGAGTATGTCTCAAAAATGGATTTAAGCTGATCATAGTCCCTTAGGTCTGTCTCAAAAAGAGTGACTTGATTAAGCTCTATTAAGTCTCGGATATTTCTACGTTTAATCTCAGGATCGTAGAAGTCGTTGAAATTATCCAAACAGAATATTTGGTCTGCTTCGTTCTGAGAAAGGGCTTCACAAAGATGGGATCCGATAAACCCGGCGGCACCAGTCACTAATATATTCATTATAACTCCAAAGCATTGAAAAGATATTCAGAACATAGTATTCACTTAGAAATAGTTGAGTAGTTTAAGCATCACGGCCTTCTGAGCATGCAATCTGTTTTCACTTTGCTCAAAGATGAGAGATTTATCACTCTCAATCATCTCTCTGGTGATCTCATAACCTTCATGAATGGGCATATCATGCATGATAAAGGCATGACTTCCTTCCATATTTTCTTTATTGATCTGGCAGGGAGTCATGAGATCTACACGCCGTTGCTTTTCTTTCTCATAAGCGGGATCAAGGAAGTACTCCATATCGACCCAACTATCGGTATATACGAAATCAGCCTCTTGAACAGCTTCTTTTAGGTTATCCTTTTTAGAGATTCTGGGACTTTCCTTGACAATTTCCATTACCTCCTCATCCACAGCAGGAGTATGAACATCCGGTGTCACTAAAGTTAGATTCAGCCCCACTTTATCAGCTCCAAGAATAAAGGAGTTGCATACATTATTATGAACCCCTGTGTAGACCACATTCACATCCTCAAGGCGACCTGTCTTTTCCTGGATAGTCATAAGGTCAGTCAGGATTTGACAGGGGTGGTATGTTTCACAACATCCATTAATCACAGGAACCTTTGAATGATTGGCTAGCAGAAGAACATCCTTATAAGTTAATAAGCGTGCCATGATCAGATCAACGTTTCTGGATAGATAGCGTACTTCATCCCGTATATCAGCAAGTGTGAAGTTGCTATCCTTCCAATCAATGTATAGAGCATGCCCTCCCAGTTGAGTCATTCCAACTTCAAAGGAGACCCGTGTTCTGGTGGATGTTTTCTGAAAGAGCATCGCCAGAGACTTGAACTTAAGAGGATCGTGGAACTCATCCTGATGGTTTTTTATATATATGGCTTTGTCAATAACACTTTTAATGAGATCACCATCCCATTCTTTGAGTGATAGCAGATGCATTGACTATACCCCCTTGAAATGGGAGAAGACTCGGTTCATTTTCTCACTAAAGAGTTGAGTTTCTTTTTGAGTCAATGTTAGTGGAGGCAAGAATCTTATTATGTGTTCTCCAATGGCATTACACAATAGTCCCTCCTCATGGCATTTCTTTAGCACATCGATTCCACTGATTGACAACTCTAAAGCTATCATGAGACCGAATCCTCTGACTTCCGTGATAAAGCTATACTCAGCCTTAAGTTGCTCTAAGATACCAAAAAGGGCCTGACTCGTATCATTGATCTGATCTAACAACCCATCGGTCAGGATTTTCATCACTTCAATCCCGGCCCGCATGGCTAAGGGGTTGCCGCCAAAGGTAGAGGCGTGTTTGCCGGGTGGTAAATCATCTTTGAACTTATTATCTATGTGGAAGGCTCCTATAGGGATACCATTGGCCAAGGATTTGGCAAGAGTAAATCCATCCGGCACGATAGGGTAATGTTCATAGCCAAAATACTTACCAGTACGACCTAAGCCGGTTTGTATCTCATCCATAATGAGTAAAGCATCGTACTGATCGCAAAGTTCTCGTGTTCTTCGAGCAAAGTCTTTTGTGAGAGGGTGTATTCCGCTTTCCCCTTGAATCGGCTCAAGGAATATTCCTGCAACATTTTGATTGAAATGATCCTCTAAGTCCTTGATATTATTAGCTTCTACATGATATATGCCGGGCAAGAGAGGCTCAAAGCCCTCTTGATGTTTTGCTTGACCTGTGAGGGCTAAAGACCCGGTAGATCGTCCATGGAATGACCCTTTCAGGGACAGGATGACGTACTTATCTTTATGAATCTTGTTTCCACGGTAACGACAGAGTTTTAAGGCGGCCTCATTGGCTTCCGTCCCGCTATTACCAAAGAATGTCTTGCCTGGAAAAGAGATCTCAGATATACGTCGGGCTAATTCCCCCTGATTCTCAGTATAGTAGAGATTGGATGTATGGACTAAAGTATCTAATTGCTCTTTGACAGCCTGATTAATGGTCGGGTTGCAGTGGCCGAAATTACAGACACTAATACCAGCCAGAAAGTCCAGGTATTCCTTTCCGTTTGTATCATAGACATAAGCACCCTTTCCCCGTACCAAAGCAACATCGTAGCGGTTGTAGGTATGTAAAACATAGTCCTGATCTTGTTTCATGATGTCCTCATGGGTCATAATCAATCCTTATCCTCTTAGGATTTCCGTTCCTATTCCACCTTCTGTAAAAAGTTCCAATAGAATAGAATGTTCTATCCGTCCATCAATAAGATGTATTTTCTCAACGCCTGTTTCAAACGCCTTTATACAAGAGTCCATTTTGGGAAGCATTCCGTCTGAAATGATTCCTTCTGCTTTAAGTGAGGGGAGATCGGAGATTTTCAGGGTGGATATTAAAGTGGACTCATCCTTCATATCCCGACATACGCCTCTTACATCAGTGAGTAGAATTAACTTACTGGCATTTAAAGCCCCAGCAATCTCTCCAGCTACAATATCAGCGTTTATGTTATATGTATGACCATCCTCTGAAAATCCAATAGGGGAAATAACAGGTATAAAACCTTCTTGGGCCAATACTTCAATGATCTTTGGGTTTATCTTAGTGATCTGACCGACGAAGCCGTAATCCTTATTATCACTTTGAACCTTTTTACTTGCCTGAATAAGCATTCCATCCTTCCCGGAAATCCCTACCGCCTTAGCCCCTTCTAGATTAATGAGAGAGACAATCTCTTTATTGACGGCTCCTGTTAGAACCATTTCTGTGATGTCCATTGTTTCTTTATCCGTGACTCGAAGGCCGTCAAGGAAAACAACTTCTTTGCCAAGGCGTTTCATTAAGTCACTGATGTGATTGCCGCCTCCGTGAACCACTACGGGATTGATGCCCACGTACTTCATCAGGACGATATCCTGAATGACGGTCTCTTTAAGCTTTGCATCGATCATGGCGCTTCCGCCGTACTTAATGACCATTGTCGTCCCGTAAAACTTCTTAATGTATGGGAGGGCTTCACTTAGTATCTGTGCCTTCTCGATGAGTTTGTCCATAAAAGATGACCTGTAAAGGGTTAATTATGTAATACAGTGCGATTTCATTATCCAAAAGAATCTACAAATATAATATGATCTGTGACAATTAGCAAGTGGATATTTGCAAAGTACATATATTGCTAGACTAGCTTACTTTAACTTCTCTAAGCCAATTATCTGCGTAGGATAGTAAAGCATCACGCTGATTTTTTTTTGTGTCGGCCTCAACAAGGGTTAAAAGGTAATTAAGAAGCTGACCAATGACGGGTCCAGGGGATAAGCCAAAATGTTCCATCATATCATGACCATCGATTGCCAAGTCCTTCACTGTCATACGGCTTTCTATATCTTGAATGTGCTTGATTCTCTTTTCCAGTCTTTGAATAGCCTTGGACTCAGCGCCTTTCTTTCCACTACCCAGACGATCTGCTTTGCGAAGCTTAAACAAGTTGGGAAGATCTATATTTGCTTTTCTAATAAGCCTTCTGACGGCACTATCCGTCCATTCTGTGGTATAATGAAACATGTGGAGGCGTACCAGTTTGGATACAGTGATCACAGTGTCATGAGAGAAGCCAAACTTTTTAAGGATCTGATACGTCATGCGTGAACCGATGTTTTCATGGTCGTAAAACACATTCTTACTGCTTTGTGAGGCTTCTTTGACAATGAGACGCCTGGATCTGGGCTTGCCAATATCGTGAAACAACGCTCCCATCCTGATGAGAGGTTCGTTCTTTAGTGCTGAATCACAAGCTGTCAGGCTGTGATAATAGACATCATATTCATGAAACTCGTTCTGAATAACGCCGTAGCCTTCTAGTAATTCCTCAAAAAAGTGTGAAAGTATTCCCCATTCTCTAAGGCACTCAAAACACTTGCTGGGGCGGGGTAATTCTAATAGTCTTATGAATTCCTTTTTCCAGCCATAGGAACCAGGCATTTTCTTGTATTTTTTCTTTTCAACAGAAGGATAAAGAGGTTCTGTTTCCGTAAGGTCATACTTAACCACGTAACGAGCCAGTCTAAATAAATCCAAGAGGTTCTTTGACGTATTGGATCGACTTTGCTGAGAGAGATAGATTTTTCTATCCCTGAAATCCTGTTCCACTTCACTGTGATGGTAAAGAGTATTTGAATCCCAAGCCAAACGGTCTATAGAAAAGGGTAAATCATTCAGGCTTGATACAAAATCCCCTTCATAAGACCTTATCTCAATATAATAAGCTTCGTCCAGTGACTCAGGAAGAAAATCCTTAGTTAATGCATGAAACTTTCCTTTCTGATAATACAAAACGATTTCAGGCCACTTAGGATTTATGTCCGACACAGCAATGTTAAGGGTATCAATTAATTTATCCTGCCTCAGTGAGGTCGCTAATTGATAGTGAACAGGTAAAGTCTCTGTAAAGCAGAGATCCGCCAGAGTCTCTCCATGGAGCCAGAGTTCGCTACCTGCTTCTTTGACTTTGTCGAACAGCTCTGATATGGGTTTTGGTAGTTGATCTATAATATTTTTCATAGTCCCGAATCTTATAAAAATGTAATGTGTAATGGAATAATAATGTGAGAAACCAAAAAAGTCAATGCCTGGAGTCCCGTGGATTTTCGAGGAAGAGAGTCATGCATTTACTACTCCCACCCGCTTTTATAAACTCATTAAACGCCAATTGGGTGATCTGAAAGCCCATATCTTCCAACATGACTTTTAGGGAATGACTACATTGGTTTAATATGATCTTCTTTCCAAGTACCACAGCGTTACAGCAGAAATTATGAGCATCTTCATCTGATACAGCCATTAAATTAGGGATCACGCTTTCCAATACTTTGACTCCATAAGCATCAAAAGCTCCTGGATAATAAAGAGCCGAGTCTTGATCAAGGGGACAGAAACAGGTGTCCAGATGATAAAAACTGGGATGGGTGAGTTCCACTGATAGGACTTCGCATTCGATGATTTCACTTATAAAACGATGAGCGTGAATATCTGATCGATAGCGGTAACCAGCGATTAATGTATCCTTAAAAAAAAGAGCGTCTCCCTCGCCTTCAAAGTAGTACTGCTCCGGGAGGTGTCTGATTTCATAATCCCTCTCTTTAAACCAGTTCAGGAAGAAGTCAGCTTCTTTCTGTCTTTGTGGATAGCGAAATCGACTAACAATAAACGTATTGTTAAAGACCAGACCAGCATTTGCCGTGAAGACCATATCGGGAAGTTCAGGTTGAGGGTCAATAAGATGGACCTGGACATCATTATTCTTAAACTGATCCAGCAAATTATCCCACTGCTGATGGGCAAGAGAAGCATCAGGCTGGATATGGGTATCCATCCACGGGTTAATCTTGTACTGGACAGCATAATAAGCTGGTCGACACATTAATATATTTATCATAACGATTCACCCTGTAGGGGTGACCCGGTGGGTCGCCCCTACAGGGCCTGGGACCTTACAAATACTCACAAAGCTCATGTAAAAAGGCTTCTACATCCATAACAAGACCCATTGCCTGATGACTCCCTCGATCCATCAATTTAGTGACTGTAGAAGGAGATATATCCACACATACCGTTTGGACGCTAGCGGGGAGTAAGTTCCCAACAGCTATTGAATGAAGCATAGTGGAGAGCATGACGACCAGTTTGGCTTTTTTGACCTTCTCTCTCATCATGGACTGAGCCTGGACAGCGTCTGTGATGACTTCCGGGAGTGGCCCATCATCCCTTATAGAGCCGGCTAATAGAAAGCTGCAATCATGTTTGATACAAGAATACATGATGCCATTTTTAAGAATACCCTGTTCGACAGCCTTCTTGATCCCTCCAAGGGACCGTATTGTATTGATAGCATAGAGATGGTTACGATGGCCGCCACTTGTGTTCAAACCTTCAGCGAGAGAGACTCCCAAAGAGGTGCCATAAAGGGCGGCTTCTATATCATGGACTGCCAAGGCATTACCTGCAAATATCCGGTGGACATATCCCCCTTCAATCAATTGGCACAAATAATCCCTCGCTCCAGTATGAACAACGGCTGGGCCACACACGAAAATAGCTTCATCATCACTGTTTTTAATCGTTCTCAACTGTTCAGCTATTTGTTTAATATATATTCCTTTGGGTTTTTCGGTGGATACATCACTGTTCATAAATCTGAACTTATTGCTATGAATGGCTTCATTCTGTGGCTGGACACGGATTCCCTGGATTCCTACCACATAGTCATGATCTTTTTTCACATCGTTCATCTTGATGGAGGAAGCTTTTAATCTCTCATGATCCCATTCTACACCGCAATCCATGCCAATATTCTCAACAGCCCTCCACTCACTCTGATAAAACACTTCGGTGGGCAGATTAGTAGTAGCGTAGAAACCATCCGGGAAGACACCGTCCATTTTAGCTTTCTCCAACACGATTTCTTCTTCATGTTCAACGCTAGCTCCCAACTGATGGAGTCTTTTGAGAATCGAGCTCAGGATTTCAGGATCAGGAGCCGTGACGCGTATTTTGGCGATACTGAGATCCTTTTTGGTTCGCCCGATGCTGATCTCCTCCGATTCATAGTCCCCCCCGCGATCCAGAATCTCATCAAAGACCTTTGCCAAGGTGAGTGAGTCAATTAGGTGTCCATGAAGCCTGACGATTGAATCATAGTGATTTCCTCGGGTCATAAAAGCCTCCAATGATTATGAACACTTCATCATGGGAAATCAACGCCTATAATCTCATTCCTGTGATATACCAAACAAATTATGA
>CAJXGR010000084.1 GCA_913053665.1 uncultured Spirochaetia bacterium | reverse complement strand
TGAACCCACGTGTTCACCCTTCCACAGGGGCAGACACGTGGGTCTGCCCCTACAACGACTGGCTAATGCGATACTTTCTGGTGGGTCGCCCCCTACAGGCTGCTATCAATATCAAAATACCTTATCACTGTCCAGCAATAAAGTTACGGGACCCGTATTAGTGAGCTTTATATCCATCATGGCCTGGAACTTCCCTGTTTGGGTGGTGAGTCCATAAGTATGTACTTGTTCTACAAGTGTGTCATAAATGGATTGTGCCTCCTTAGGCTTCATAGCGTCTGTGTAGGAGGGGCGTCGACCCTTACGGCAATCCCCATACAATGTGAACTGAGACACGATCATCACCTCGCCCTCCGTGTCCAGAAGAGACAGATTCATCAATCCGTCAGTATCGGGAAAAATCCTGAGATTCATCATCTTATCTGCCATAGAATTAATGGTCTCAGGCCCATCATTCTTTCCCACACCTACCAAGACAAGAAGCCCTTCACCAATCCTTGAGTACAACTGCTTATCAATCCATATCTCGCATTCGTTCACCCTTTGAATCACCAATCTCATAGATTCCTCCAAAACCTGTTTTACTATTTCATAAAAACTCGTTATATTTTACTCAAAGATCAACAAAAGGTAAAGTTCATGACTCTCTCTCAACATCATAACATCTCTATTCAAACCCTCCGATATATGGCTGTCCTAGTCCTTATCCTTTTTCTGAAGATGGATTCCTATGGCAAACAGCCCTCAAACCCAGAGCGGCTCGTCTCACAATATTACAAAAATAAGATCATAGACCCTGTGACCCATATATTTTACTACCCCAGAAAATATATCATTTCAAAGCAAGAAGCTAAGAAAAAAAACCAGTATTACTTGATCTACAAAAAGCCTGGTGGTCTGGTCGCCAAAGAGGAACAGTATGTCAACCATAATATGGTCAGCCATTACCTCTTCCACTACGACAAAAACCGACTTATCAAAGAAGAGTATTACGATAATCTTGTCTTGATCATGATCAGGAAGTTCAAATACACCCAAAAAGGCCAACTCATAAGGATAGAACGCTATGATAAATCCAAAAAACCTGAAGGAGACTGGTATTATCTGGACTTAAAGGGTAACATTCAAAAGATAGAACGCTACAGAAATGAGAAAATCAGCTATCTCCAATTATTTAAAGGTAGACGCCTGGTCGAGACCCGTTATTTCAGCCATAACATCACTAAAATCACTAAATACAATCGATTTGGCCAGGTTCTCTCAGAGAACAGTATTGATGAAGATAAGGAGAATCAAATCCATACGGTTGTCAATGTCCGACCTATCCACAACTTTTCAGTCACTGAAGTCAGAAAGTTACAGATCAAACAGGGTTTAAATAGTATTATCTGTACTAAAAGGGGGTCTCAATGGATTCTTTCATCAGCCAACGGGACTTTTGAAGGGGATAATATGGTCTTATCCAATTTGCTAAAGAATATTAGCGATCTTGAACTATTTAAAACTTTTAAGGGCAAAAAGTTAGCTAAAGATAAATATGGTCTGGCCAAACCGGATAAGAGCATTTCCATTTGGACCCATCAGCAAAGGCTGAATATTCTTGTCGGCGAAGCCCTGGGCCGTGAAAACGCCTATTACGTGTCCACCAATCAAGTGGATGATGAGATCTACCTGGTCTCGAAAGATCGGGTGGATTATATTTTAGAGAAAGACATCAATGATCTTCGGGTTAAAGAGTTTTTAAAAGCCAAAGGGTCCCGTATTCACACGGTGTCACTGGATCGCCTCAATTTTGTCAAAAGAAGAGAAGGCTGGGTCTTGGACCCGAAAAGGAATTCCAGTCTCAAGGATAGCGAAAAGACGGTCCATACAATTATCAACATGCGAGCCACCCGGTTTATCGATGATGAAAAGGCCAAGACTCCGTTCAAAACCATGAAACCAACACATGTCATCATCCTTAAGGGAAACCATAAGAAATATAAGATCCTGGTCTATGAAAAGCATGAAAAGATGTATGTGAAAACGGACTTCTCTAAAACCATTTACCGCGTCCCGTACTATGTCATCAGATTTCTTGAGAAAATGCATAAACACTTTTTGAGTCACTAATTTAACATGAGTTCGACTTGTAAAATGCCACGGAGACACTGAGTCACAGAGTCACAGAGAAAGTAAGGGGAAATAGTTTATTAATTTCCCACGAAACATATAAGATTTGCAAGAAAATATAAGATATTATTATCTTTATATAGTCATTAGAAACTGATTTGTTCAATCTCTGTGGCTTCGTGTCTCTGTGGCAAAAGAAATAATCATTCCGAACGAACGTTAATTTAGATTGTACAGAACTGTGAACGGACCGGTAAAGTCCTGTAAATTGAGGATATATGGCAACGATCGACTTTAATGAGGACTATCATTCTGCTGTGAGAGGTTCATTCCCTGGCGAAGAAGCGATAGAAACGTGGCTCCCAACACTGTTAGACGCATATTATATTGTGGATCAAGGGATTGCAGAGGGGATCGGCTTAGAAGAGAAGGAACGTCATGTTCAGGTGGCCTGTAAAAATCACTGCTCCAGCTGTTGTCAGAATCAGAGTACCATTCCCGTTTACCCCAATGAGTTGGTGGGGCTCTCATGGTACGCTACAGAGAAAGTGGAAGGCTCAAAGCGGGAGACACTCAAAAAACAATTGAGAGAATATACGAAAGAAAGTCCCTGTCCCTTTCTGGTAAACGATTCCTGTGTGGCTCATCCTCTACGGCCCATGTCCTGCCGATTGTTTATAGTGTTTGGGAGGGTCTGTGACAAAGGGGAAGACCCCTACTACACCAGACGAAAGGATGTTCATACACCGATCCAGGATTATATTGATCAGACCTACTTCACCATGCTTCCTTTCTATGGGGTACAGGATGAGATTAAACGATTGGAAGCTGTTCAGAATAAAGATATGCATAAGGTGATCACTCTCATACAGGACTGTAAGTGGTCTTCGCTGGCCGATAAAATGGATGACTTTGATCAGAAAAGAAAATGACGATTTTGTAGGGGCTAACTCTATTAAAGAGGTGTTTAATCAGGATGAGAGAAGTTGGAATTTGAATACAATTATGATGCGGATGGTGGGATTCACTTTGTGAAACATGGAGTGACTATGGATGAAATTGAAGAGGCTTTTGAGAGAGGGGTTCTTACGGCTAAGAATCCAGTAGATGAGTCTGGAAAATCGAGACTTGCTTTCTCTAAGGTAGCAAGTGGAAGATTTCTAAGAATCGTTTATCGACAAATAGAATCAGATACCCTTTTCATCATAACTGCTTTTGATGCTACAAAAGGGGATCGGACAAAATATCTTCCCATTTGGGAAAGGAGATTTCAATGAAAGTCTATAAAGAGATCAATGATGGGAAAAGGAAATACAAGCTTGTTGTCCCTGAGAACGAGAAAGAGAAAAAAGATTTAGAGCAACTCATTGAAGACTCCAAGGCTGAAGTAGATATTGACCCTGGTGAGTTTGAATCTTTCAAGATTGGTGATCCCAGTCTTCAATCGGTGGACTAGGGGTGTAACGGTGGAGGGTAAAATTATGTGTATCAAGCTAATTGCTGTGTGACAGGGAGAACAGGCGGGTTCACCCCTACAGAATACATACCAAACTATTTAAACAATTCATCCGGAGGAAACTATGGGCGATCCCAATGTAAAAGCTGAACTCACCTCATTCGATAAAGTGTCTGTTGCTTTGTATCGCAGTGGTATTGTCGTTGCGTCCTTATGCCTGATTTTTGGGCTTTACTATTTTTACACTCTAACCATAAAAGGACATCCATCTTTCCTTCTTCAGGATGGAGTTCCTGAAATCGTCTTTTGGGCGTTCTTTGTCTCCGTCGGCATATCCCTTAGCTTCCTCCACCTCTATAGCAGTCAGATACTGAGGGTTGTTCAAGGCTTTTTTATGATATCTGCTCTCATACTGATACCCCTCACTTTCATGTCTGAGAACTCCTTTCTAAAGTCTCTTTTCATCGGTACTGGAGAGTATAATAAGCTTGGAACTGTAGGTATAGGTTTTCTATTAGCTGGATACAGTTCCATAGGGGCTAAAGAAGCCTATTGCTTTAAGCTTTACGAAGGTTATCTTTACGCCATCCTGAGCTTTTTCCTGGTGATCATCCATCTGATAGGCCCTTCCCCAAAGGTTGAACTGGGTCTTTTTACGGTTATCACTGTTTTAGCCGTTGTTTTCACTATCCGAAAGCTGAGGCTCCCCCTCCACTATGATATAGGCGATAAATCCCATTATCAATAACCTGTGGGCAAACGTTGGTCGGATGCTTTTAATAAAAGGATAACTATTGACTTCACCCCTTGTCTCCATCATTGTTTTAAACTTCAATGGCAAGCATTTCCTGGATGAGAACCTGAGTTCATTAATGAACCAGACCTATACCCCACTGGAAGTTATTTTAGTAGATAACGCCTCAGAGGACGGGTCGATAGAATATGTTCAGGAACATTTCCCTAAAGTAAGGATCGTTGTGAACGGTAAGAACACAGGGTTTCCAGCTAACAATCTTGGGATACAAGCCTCCACCGGGGATTATATTATGCTACTCAATAATGACACGGTGGTGGACTCTCACATGGTGGAGGAGTCAGTGAAAGAGCTTGTTAAGGACAATCAGATCGGCATGGGGGCTGTCAAAATACTGAGTATGGGTCAAGCCAATATCCTGGACTCCATAGGCATTAACATCTATCCCGACGGGATGTCTCGTCAGAGAGGTCGATTGGAAGAGGACATTGGCCAATATGACAGGGTGGAAGAGCTTCTTATCCCCAGTGGCTGTGCCGCATTCTATAAAAAGGAAATGCTCAACGAAGTGGGACTTCTTGATGAAGACTTCTTCGCTTACTGTGAGGACACCGACCTAGGCTTTAGAGGTCGTTTAGCCGGCTGGAAGACCATTTCTATCCCATCAGCCCGTGTATATCATCACTATTCCGGGTCGTTCAATAAAGTCTCTCCCTTCAAAGCCTTTCTGGTAGAACGAAATCATCTATGGTTTGCTATCAAATGCTTTCCACCCACCATGTTGTTAGCTCTTCCTTTTTATACCTTCTATCGTTTCGCGGTTCAGATTTACGCCCTTTTGACGGGTCAAGGGATGGGTGGAAAGTTCGTTGAGGAGCAATCCTCACTCGCTCTCATAGCTATCCTTGTTAGGGCCTATTGTTCGGCCTTTGCAAAGCTTCCAACTATGCTTAAGAAAAGAAAGACCATCCAAAGGAGCAGGAAAGTCACCACCAGAGAGATTAAAGCTTGGTTTAAAAAGTATCGTATCACAGCCAAAGACCTCACCATGACGGGTTAGTCTCCAGTCGCCTCTTGGATCAGCGTAATCATCATAACTATAGTGGATCAATTGGTTCATAAAGGGATAGCGCCTGCTCCTTCCCTTTAACCCTTGCTATTATCTTTTTCTGCCACTTGAATTGATCCTTCACCTCCTGATACGTTGCTTCAGAAACTAATATTGAGGTGCCCGACTGCTTATTCACAGACTCAATCCTGGAAGCAGTGTTCACGGTGTCTCCTATCGCTGTGAAGTCCATCTTTTTATGATAGCCCATATTGCCAATGATCACGTTACCCGTATGAACACCAATGCCAATAGCAAACTCATGGCTGAAGTGGTTTTTCAGATAGGTATTAAACTCCTTTAGCTCATGAATCATGCTGAGAGCCGCGTTAACAGCCAGGTAAGAACTCTTTGATTCGACTTCCTGATCCAGACCAAAAATGGCCATCATCCCATCACCCATATATTTATCGATGTATCCGCCATTTTCGTCAATACAATGGCCTAGGGCCTCAAAATAACGGTTTAAAATGTGAATGATGTCGTAGGGCAAGTTCTTTTCAGAAAACGACGTGAAGGATCGTATATCAGAAAAGAGGATGGATAAATGTTGTTCACGACCTTGTTCTCCAAGACTTTGTGCTCCTTGATCCACTGCTTCATTGATGTCCTGGTCGTCGAATACCAGACGTCTCAGCTTGATGTCACCTGTTATCTTTGTTTGACAGGCCAAGCGTACGTTCTGGGGAAATCCTTTGATTGCGGCCAGACGCTTTTCCTTTTCATTCCGGGGTTTTACGTGTTCCAACCCCTTTAAAATCAGAACACGGCAGGTAGAACACCTGGCTTGGCCACCACAAACGTGAGTGTGAGGGATACTGGCATTCAGAGAAGCTTCAAGAATCGGGATATGGGATTTGCTGTCTACCAAATGATCTCCCGAAAAATCCAGATGGACAGTGATGGTTTCATCATTTGCCGTATCGTCAGGTTCACTGATAGTTATTGGACTTTCACTGTGGGCTAGAAAACGTTTTAAGTAAGAGCCACAAAAAGAGTCATTGTTGCTAATAGATTTATCAGAACAGACTCCAGAGATACAGAAGTAGCCTTTTCCACTCCCAGGCCCACATTGCTCAAATAGAGGACAGTCAAAGCAGTTGCAACCCTTCTCTTCAACAGGGTGTAAACTCTTACCGGTGGCACAATAGACCCCGTCACCTTTGGCTTGTGGCTTACTGGAACAGGGCCCACAGTGATCCGCACAGATGAGTAGGTTAGATAAGTTCATCGCTATTCCCGCTGGATTGCTTTTCCACTGATCGATCCGTGCCTTCGGGAGGAGTGCTGAAGGCTTCATTCTGCGGGTGATCCATTTTGGGATCATTCTCATCATGGCCATCATTAATTTCATAGGTATTTCTATTTCTCCTTCCAAACTCGGATTTATTAACTAACTACATAAAACGTATTGTTTGACTCATTGATCGGCTTTATTTTACTTTTTTCTGAGAAATAATTGTTCCTTTTGTCACATCAAAAATATACTCTATCTTGTCGACTGTTCTTATTTTAAAGCGATAACTATAGATTGGCTCAAACCCCAGGACTTTAGCAAGAAACTGATAGTGACTGATACTTATCATGATTGCAGAAGGGTTTTTAATGAGATCTTTAGTGCTGTACTTCTTAATGAGCGTTCCCTTGTCATAAAAGGCGATCCCAAGATGCTTATGGGTCAGCTTGCGTCCTCTCGGCCAATTCCCAAGCCTGATAAGATAGCGTCCATCATGAGATATATAGGTATCAAAGGCATACCAGCCATTCACCCTCCACAAAACCTTGTCTGATTGATCCCCAGAGACAGCGTATAATATCCCTTTGCCTTTAGTCCGGTTATAGGGAACTTCCGGTATCATCTTGAAGTAGTATCTTCCACCGGATGAGGACTTTACATAGGCGTACTGAGAAGCCTCTTCATCAGCCCAGAGATTGAATGCAATCATCAAGAAAAAGATTATAATGATTTTACTTTTCATAACTTACCTCATTTTACTTTTTTCTGGGAAACAATCTTCCCATGGGTCACATCAAAGGTATACTCCATCTTATCGGCTGTTTTTATTTTAAAACGATGACTATAAGCTGACTCAAAGCCCAGGACTTTTTCAAGGAATCGATAATGACTTACGCTAGCTCTCACTGGTGGGAGGTTTTTAACTAGATCTTTAGTGCTGTACTTCTTAATGAGCGTTCCCTTGTCGTAAAAGGCAATCCCAAGATGCTTATGGGATGGTATTCGCCCTCTTGGCCAATTCCCAATCCGGATAAGATAACGTCCATCATAAGATATATAGGTCTGAAAGGCATACCAGCCCTTGACCTTCCATAAAACCTTATCTAATCGTTTCTTGGTAACAAGATATAATGCCCCTCTGCCTTTAGTTCTGTCATAGTCGGCTTCCGGGATCATTTTAAAATAGTATTGTCCACCGTAGGATGATCTCACATAGACATACTGAGGGGCTTCTTTATCCGCCCAGAGCGTTGAAATAGTGGTTAAAACAAAGACTGAGATGAGGATGATAGATTTCATTTTTCTCTCCTTTCATTATGGACACATTGATTATGGAGGAATAGAGTTATCCCAAACAATGTCATAGGCTAGCTTTATAAGAAGAATATAGCACAAAAGGTGGGGTTTGTCACCCTTTTAAGTCCTTTTATTCTTGCTGATATTTCTCAACCTTCACGGCGCATTGTTTGAAGTTTGGCTCTCTGGAAAAGGGATCAAAAGCATTGATGGTGAGGTTGTTGACATTGGTTTCATGCCAATGAAAGGGGATAAAGATTTGTCCCTGACCAATGGTTTCAGTGATCCTCAAGGTGATTTTCTCTATCTCACCCCGCTGTGAAACGACTCTAATCTTCTCATCAGTTTTTAGACCAAGCTGCTGGGCATCCTTCGGATTCATCTCCACCCAGGCTTCCGGTGAAAGCCTTTCCAAGAGGTCGATGTTGCCCGTTTTAGTTCTCGTGTGCCAGTGTTCAACAGTTCGTCCCGTGTTCAAGTAAAAGGGATATTCATCATTAGGTGTCTCAGGTAGCGGTTTAGGCTCAACTTTATAGAATATGGCCTTCCTATCCTTTGTTTGGAACTGACCATCCGTATAAAGACGTCTGGTTTGAGCGGCCTCTTTGGCTAACCCTTCCCCTGAGAGCTTGGATTCAGGAAAAGGCCACTGAATCCCTTTCACAGACTCAATCAGTTCATAGGACATACCGGAATAGTCACACAGACGACCTTTTGAGACCTTCTTCCACTCTTCAAACGCATCCGACACACTATGCCAGCCTGGAAACAGTTGATCCTCCACTCCCAGCTTACGAGCAATGGCTAAGAATATATCAAAGTCCGACTTGGCCTCACCAGGAGGATCGACAGCTTTATTGACCTTGCTGACTCTACGCTCTGAATTGGTGTAGGTCCCTTCTTTCTCACCCCAGATCGCTGTAGGGAGTATTAGGTCAGCCCATTTTGTTGTAGGGGTTGGGTGATATCCATCCTGAACAACTAAAAAATCAAGTCGGCTGAAGGCTTCTTCGAGTAGATGCTGGTTTGGGAAGGAAACCAGTGGGTTAGTCCCCAGGATCCATAGACCCTTTATCTTCTCCTGGATGACCGCTTCAATGATGTCAGGATAAGCCAATCCTCTGGACGTTGGGATACGGCTCTCTTCCACCCCCCAGAATCGGGCTATGTCCTCCCGATCTTCTTGTTTGGTGAAATCCCGATATCCCGGTAACGACGATGTGCAGGATGTTTCCCGTGTTCCCATAGCATTGCATTGACCTGTGATAGAGAAAGGAGCTGAACCCACCTTGCCGATATTCCCTGTCATTAAGGATAAATTGTTTATAGCGTTCACGGTTTCCGTGCCCTGATCGGAGTGATTCACCCCCATGGTCCAGGCAGTAAAGACTGATTTCGCCTTCCCAATGGTCAAAGCCGTATTATAAATAAGTGTTATGCTAAGACCCGTCTGTTCAGACACATATTCAGGAGTGTATGGATTCAAGCCTTCCACCATTTCCCTGAACCCAACAGTATGTTTGTCGATATAATCCTTGTCATAGAGTCCCTCCATAATGAGAATGTGCATGATCCCGTTCAGGAGAGTGATATCTGTCCTCGGTTTTAGAGGCAGGAATATATCAGACATCATCGCCGTCTTTGTAGCTCGCGGATCCGCTACGATGAGGTGTCTATCAGGGTTCTCATTAGCATCCAGCCAGCAGGTCAGGATGGGATGGTTTTCAGCTATATTCGCACCGATCAAAAAGATACAATCTGCCAATCGGAGATCCTCATAAGCACCAGGTGGTCCGTCACTTCCAAAAGACCTCTTATAACCAGCTACAGCTGTTGACATGCATAAGGTCGTGTTCCCATCATAGTTCTTTGTGCCAAAACCCAGTTGGACCAACTTTCCTAACGTGTAGTACTCCTCTGTGACCATCTGACCTGTGCTGATGACCCCAATACCCTCCGGCCCATACTGATCCTGTATTTTACGGAACTGATCAAGCATAATGCCCAGTGCATCATCCCATGTGACCTTATTGAACTTGTTGTTATGCTTTAAAAGAGGGTGACGCAAACGATCTGCCGTGTCGAGAGTGTAATGTTCGCTGAGTCCTTTGGGGCAGAGCTTGCCGTAATTCACCAGATGCCCTGAGTCTCCCTTGATGCTGACAGCCTTACCGTCCCGAACGCCTATGTGAAGGCCACATCCCACGGAGCAGTAGCCACAGGTCGTTGCCACCCACTTCTCCGGGATTTTATTCTTTGCCATGAAGCCGAATTGCTCATCTTGATCATAGGTGTATTTCTCGGCAAGATGGTCTAAACCAATGAAATTAGCAAACTTACCGTATATTTTCTGGATCATATCATGTCCTTATAAACTCAAAATCCTTTAACGTGTAGGGCGATCCGCCGGAAACTGTTGAATTAACCAATTATACGGGAA
>CAJXGR010000083.1 GCA_913053665.1 uncultured Spirochaetia bacterium | reverse complement strand
AATATAACCTGTATGCTTTTGATATTTCAGTTTTAAATTAGTTGTAAAACCTTTTTTGATCGCAATTTCATTGGTGTAACATACCTGATATTCTGATTGATTCAATAGAAACATCATTTGACGTTGAAGTTTTCTTCTATGCCAGAGGTCATCAGAATCGAGGAAGGCTATATATTCTC
Organism: uncultured Spirochaetia bacterium; assembly: GCA_913053665.1. Taxonomy (GTDB): domain Bacteria; phylum Spirochaetota; class UBA6919; order UBA6919; family UBA6919; genus CAJXGR01. Next base: position 10,267 of record CAJXGR010000083.1, on the reverse strand, counting down.
CATTAGCCTGTGTGATACCAAGATTCCTGGCTGAACTGACCCCTTTATTGTTCTGATAAAGATAACGACAATGTTGATCCACCGAATCTTTACTCAAAAAGGGTTTAATCCGGGTGTAAGTATCATCAATAGAGCCATCGTCTATAATTAGCACTTCCACAGGGGAATAACTTTGATTTATAACCGATTGAAGGGCTTCCACAAGAAAATCAACCCGGTTATAAGTTGGGATAATCACACTTACTAAAGGTTTTTCAGACATACTAATTGATCCAATGTTTGCTCAGGCTTATTTGATGGAGCACTATTTGACGTCACTGTTCAGTATTGACAGCAATTAACTGTTTTGCAAGGACCTCCAATTTTAACAAATTGCTTCTCCCTTAGCAAGTGGATAAGTTCTTTTCTACTATTACTAAAGAAGATTTCATTAATCGACTGATTTATTACATTTCCTAAAATTAATTCGTTATTAGAATCCAGGCAACAGGCATACCATGTGCCGGCAGGTGTTATGAATGCTTCTCTTTCGTTTCTGTTTAGCCTGGGGCAAGTATATTCTTCATAATTTATTTTATCAACATCTACTTTTTCCCGTTCTGCCCAAGCCACTATCGGCTGTTTGCGAATAGAATCTTGAATGGGGTCTAATAATTTTTCAAATTGCTGTTCTATTAATGGGTAGTCATCCGGTACGGTGTTTAAGTCTTTGCCATTTAATTTAATGGGATAGAAGCCAAGATTATTATAAATCGTATGGACATAATCGCGGTATTATGTAGCTAATGGGACTAATTAAAAAAGTTTCACTCTTCAATATCAGTCCGAACACTCTTACATCCTATAGCCTGCAAACATTGTAAAAAAAAGATTGTACTGAATGTTCCTCTATTAATCTTATTATTGATATTTTCAGGGTTTTCCTTCACACCAATATCCTCTAACTTATTTACTAAACTAACATAAGAAACATTTCTTTTGGCCAATTCAGACTTTAACAGGCCCTTTGCAAGATTTTTCCAATTGTTACTATACATATCAATATTAAATATAATATAAAAGAATGAAAAAAGATATAAAAATATATTATACTATGTGATAAATCTCTTTAGCGTATCGTATATGATATGAAAGGAGATCAAAATGAGAAATAAAAAGGGACAGCATTTTCTACTTAGTTCAGAATCACGGACTTTAAGTTTAAAAGAAATCTTTAAGATGAGTGATAAACAAGCCTTTGAGACTTTTAAAAAGTTTCGCTGGAAAGATACTGATGGCATTCCTGTTTGTCCTCATTGTGGATTAGTAGATCATCACTGGCTATTAGCTTCTAAGCAATTTAGATGCAAGTCCTGTAAAAAGAAATTCAGCGTAACCAGCGGCACTATATTTGCTCATAGAAAACTACCTTTACAGGACTATTTAGGTGCCATAGCGATCATGACAAACGGAGCTAAAGGTTATTCAATGATTCAACTCTCTAAGGACTTGAATGTCCAATATAAAACTGCTTTCGTGTTAGCTCATAAGATTAGAGAAGCTTTAATGGTTCATAGAGACGAGTCTCAAATGAACGGTAAAATTGAGATTGACGCTACTTACATCGGTGGAAAGATTAAACCTGAAAATCACAAGGATGATAGAATTGATCGACGGCTGGTTGAGAACAAGAATGGTAAAGAGAGAGTCATTATCTCTATTCGTCAAAGGTCTAATCACAGACGAAAAGGTGCTTTAAGAACACTCACTTTCATGGCTAAAACTGAGAATCAAGTTGATGTTAGAGCTATTGTAGAGAGATTTATTAGCAGGCAATCAGTGATTCACGCCGACGAGTCTAACGCCTATGATCTTTTACATGCTAAATATAGAGTCAAAAGAGTGAATCATTCTCTAAATTATGTTGATCTAAAAACAAATACAAGCATTAACCAAGCTGAAAGCTATTTTAGCAGGCTAAAGAGAGCTTATTATGGTCAGCATCACCACTTTGGGATTAACTATTTAGCTTACTATGCTAACGAAATGGCTTATAGAGAAGATTTTAGAAAAGTAGATAATAAGTCAATTTGTTACGATATTCTTTTTAAAGCTTTAAATAGTCCTGTGAGTCCTGAACTTTGTGGGTATTGGCAGGGAAATCACAGGAAATAAATCATAATTTGGTTGACAAAAATAGGAAAATAGGGTATATTAGTTGACAAGAAAATCTTTATCGAAGGATATTATTTTGATGTTTACACTTGAAATTAGAAATGAAATTGCTCTCCGGGTACAGCAGGGTTATCTCTTAGCAAATACTCTCATTAACGAATCAAAACCTTTTGTAGGTTGGATTAGTAAAGATGCCTTTCCATATATTCGAAAATGGTGTATTGAATATGTTTTTTGGAAAGAAAGCAATAAAGATTTAATAAGTTCACGTAATTCTCCTAATAAAATAAAAAATTGCAACCATCTGGAATTAATAATTGACAATAAAATATTAACAATTAATCATTTACAAAAATATGAAATTTTACCACGAAAAGCAAAATTTAGGCATAATCTGACCTTAGAATACAATCTATTCAATGATTTAGATAATATTACTATTAATAAAATGAATTATTTTCAAATTATTCATTCAGGCTATAATAAAGTTGAAAAGATATTTATTGTATGCTTAAATGAACATAATCAGGAAATTAAAAAGGTAGAAATTGAAGTTGAACACCATGAAGAGGCTAACAGTATAACTATAGCAGACGAAATAGCTTTCCCATTAAAAAAGGAAGTGGAAGAGCATTTAGCAGGTTCACAATAACTATGAAAAGAGTTATAAACTTTAATCCATTATCATTAAGAGAGGCCAGAATTGCTAAAAAAAAATCTATGACAGATTTAGCAACATTATTACAAATATCTCGCCAAGCTATTTCAAGTTATGAAAAAGGAGATAAAAGCCCATCAATTAAAACTATTGAAAAAATGTCCAAAATATTAGATAAACCGATTTCTTTCTTTTACATAGAAAAAGATAGAATATTACAAAATGAAAGTTTTTATAGCTTCAGGAGTCTATCTAAGACAACTAAAAAAGATCGTGAGTCTGCTATAATTAAAGATAAATGGTTAACCGATTTATATATTTATATTAATCAGTATATAGAGTTCCCAAAGGTTGCCGTGCCAGACTTTAATATAGATGATTTAGATGAAATTGACTTAGATTCTATTGATCAAGTAGCTGAAGACACAAGAAAAATTTGGGGGTTAAGTAATCACCCTATAAGTAATATACAGCAACTCTTTGAAAATAATGGAATTGTTACTGCAAATATTTTTATGCCCTCCAGTTTAGATGCTTTTTCTATTTGGAAAACAAATAATACCCCTTTTATATTATTATCTAATAATACGTATTTTGGTCGGCATAGGTTTAATTTATGTCATGAATTAGGCCATTTAATTTTACATAGAAAATTAAATGGTGATTTGTTGCTTGAAAAAGACGTTCACAAAAAAGTAGAATCACAAGCCCATCGCTTTGCGAGTGCATTTTTAATGCCTCGTGATACTTTTCTTCAAGATATTTATTCTATTTCAATAGAGTCATTTATAAGAGTTAAAGAACGGTGGAAAGTCTCAATACAAGCAATAATCTATAGATTATCTGATTTAGGCGTAATCAATACAGAGAAACAAATGTCTTTAAGAAAAAGACTTTCTTTTTTAGGGTACAATAAAAAAGAACCTTTAGACTCCGATATTAAATCGGAAAAGCCTGTTCTAATACAGAAAGCAATAAAATTCTTAATCGACCAAAAAATATTGACACCTGATCAGTTTTTATATGATATAAAACTAAGTGTTAGTGATATTATTGAATTAACCGGACTAAATACAGACTTTTTTGACGACAAAAAATCATTAAATAATATAATTCAATTTAATAAAAGGAATTAATTACTAATTATCCATTCTTTCCTATCGCCATGAGTAACCTTTTTCACAATACCTTTCTTAGCGTAATTATTAAGGCAGTTCCTGACTGACATTAGGGATATATCGTCAATTCTTTTAACTTTCTTGACCTTATCACAGATTTCACCCACGGTTAAACCTGATTCACTGTCTCTCATGACTTCTAAAACCAGTTTAGACAGTTCACCATTCTTGAAATGTTTGTTATACTCTCTGTAAGCCTTACTTTTAGGCGATAACTTGATTTCAGGATCAATAATTTGCATAGTTTTACTTATGTGAGACAAGTTTTCAAGCAAGACCTTGATTTCTTTCTTGTGATATACTATCTTTCCAAGAAGTTCAGATCGTTTAGAACTAAGGCCGGATATTATATGATTATTCATGATAATTAAGATAATAATGTTTGTAGAAAAGGAAAGTAGGCTTAAAAATCAGTCCCATTAGCTACATAATACCGAAGGATTGGCTAAACTTTTAGTTTTTAAAAACTTGACTTCAATTGACTTAAACTATACACACATCACTGATAAGGGACTAGAAATTATAACACATTTAAAAAATCTTGAACACCTTGATTTGGAAGGAACAAACATTACAGATAAAGGACTTAAATCCTTAGCACCCCTTATATTTCTTTATGGTGTAGGATGTGTAAATACAAAAGTGACTAAAAAAGGAATTCGGGAATATAAATTAATGAAAAAGAAAGCAATAAATAAATACTATGAAAGTAATAGAAAAAAAAGAAATAAGTTTAAGTGATTTTAGTATTCGATAAAACCGATTTACGGTGTAACTATTTTGTATTAACTAGATTGACAAGTTTAAAAAGTAATGTTGTGATGAGTAATCCATATTTCATACTCTAGTTTCCTGGTGAAGAAGAAATTGTTTGGGAGACTGCTGATAACGTTGTTTGAAGGCTTTAATAAAATGAGAAATATTCTCATAGCCCACTTCATAGGCCACATCAGTCACCGTGAGGTTTCTTGAGGAGAGAAGTTCATAAGCTTTTTCAAGCCTTTTATCTATAAGCCATTGGATGGGAGTTCTGTTAAATTGTTTCTTGAAATCTCGTTGGAAGGATGAAAGGCTTCTGCCTGTGAGGTGAGCGTAATCTTCAACTTTAAGGGATTTATCAAAGTTTTGCTCCATAAAGTCGAGTAGGTTCCTTTTTTTCTTATCGTTGATGGATGTGAGCCAGTGGATAAAGGTTTGGGATGAATCACTCATGGTTATAAGTTGCAATAACTCCAGTAATTTAAGCCTCAAGAGGTCTTTACTGTTTTGCTGGATCTTTGAAAATAAAGGCTCTAAACTCTCCGTATAGACCTGAATGATTTGGGAATAATCTGCTTTAAAGACTTTCTCCGCCTGCCTTCCGTTGGATGAAAGATGCCATTGTCTTGACGATAGGTATTCTTCAATGATGGAGTCATCAAAGAAAAACAGGAAGCTTTTAAAGGTACTATAAGCCGGTGAAAAGTCTGAGATCACATAGATATCTTTGGCTAGAAACGCCATTTCATTACCATGAATGGTAATAACCTCTCCATCATAGGTTGATACTCTTTTTTCTCCTTCTGTTATAATTGTCAATACATGGGATGAAATGTAGGCTTCTTGATTGGCATGGGGTAATTTTATATCTTTATATAAGATACAGGATTGTCCATCATGGGCCAAGACCTGGATATGCTTTGAATTGTATAAGTTTTGGGGAACTATCTTCATACTATGCCTTATTTTAATTAAAACATTCAGTTTCTTAAAAGGAGAATCTTGCTATCGAAACGCTTTTCCTCAGACCAATGGATCAAATCGAAACAAAGACCAAGATCCTTTTGATTTTTATCTTAAAGTCCTTGCATTTTGGGTTTAGACAGCTTATATTTCTTTTACTTTTTCGAAGGAACCCTGCTATATAGATTAAATATTAATGAATCTACCCTGAAATAGCAAATAAAATAAATGATCGGTCTTTCTAATTCAATAAATCTGTGCTAAGACAAGACTTCCCTCTCATCTTGGAATAGAATGATCAAGTAAAATCGTAGGCCTATGATAACCTTTATAAAACAGTTCTTTGGTAAATTAGTAGAACAGGCTAAAATGGCGGAACACTCCTTTATGGTGATATTAGCCGTCATTATTGGAGTCCTGGGAGGCCTGGGTGCTCTTGGAGTTCGTTTATTAATCCAGTTCTTCACGGATATTTCCTTTGGTGGAGAAGAGATTATAAAAGCTTCTGAGGGCATCCCATGGTATCAGATCATTATCACTCTTGCCATTGGAGGAGCGATTATTGGGCCTATCATCTATTTTTTTGCAAAAGAAGCCAAAGGACACGGTGTCCCCGAAGTCATGGAGTCTATCGCTAAACGGGATGGGATGATACGCCCTAGAGTTGTCCTTGTGAAAGCCCTGGCCTCTTCCATATGCATTGGCACGGGAGGATCCACTGGTAGAGAAGGCCCTATCGTTCAGATCGGCGCTTCGATCGGTTCAGCCATTGGGCAAATCCTTAAACTTCCCTCAAATAAACTCAAGACATTGGTGGCTTGTGGGGCTGCAGCAGGTATTGCAGCAACTTTTAATGCCCCGATAGCAGGCGCTCTTTTCGCAGTGGAAATCATTTTAGGGGATTTTGGCGTCGCCCAGTTTAGTCCTATTGTAATTTCCTCTGTGATCGCTACCGTAGTCTCCAGACACTTTCTGGGAGATTTCCCCACTTTTGAGGTTCTACCTTATGAATTAAAAAGTGCATGGGAACTCATCCCATATGCCCTTTTAGGCCTTTTGGGAGGCGCTGCTGGAGTATTGTTTATTAAGGTCCTCTACGGATTGGAAGACTTTTTTGATGGAATACGCATCCCAGACTATGTTAAGCCTGCCATTGGAGGAGCTTTAGTAGGACTGGTAGCCATTGCCTTTCCTGAAGTTTTAGGGATTGGTCATGAAGCAGTGAATCATGCTCTTCACGGTGGTCTTGTATGGTATATTATGGCCGCTATGGTTTTGATTAAGATACTGGGTACATCTCTCACTCTTGGTTCTGGGGGATCAGGAGGAATATTTGCCCCCTCTCTATTTATTGGAGCCATGCTTGGAGGTGCTTTTGGAACAGGCGTACACGCCTTGTTTCCTGGAATTACAGCTTCCTCAGGGGCCTACTCACTTGTTGCTATGGGAACAGTTGTTGCATCCGCGACTCAGGCGCCTATTACTGCCATACTCATCATTTTTGAACTGACAAATGATTATAATATAATCTTACCTTTGATGGTCGCCTGCATTACAAGTACTTTGTTTGCTAGAAAGCTTAAGAAGGAATCTATCTACACCCTGAAGCTGTTGAGAAAAGGGATTAATATAGAGGCGGGTCGTGAAATCGATGTTCTAAAAGACATTAAGACTAAAAGTGTAATGGAGCACAATAAAGCCGTCATTTTGAGTTCCATGAAGCTGGAAGAAATCCTTAATATCGTTGTGAACACAGCTCATACTTGTTTTGTGGTGATTGACCCTGAAAGTAACCTGTTGGGATCCTTTACCCTTCATGATTTCAAACAAATACTCATCGACTATGAGGACCTAAAAGACGTTCTAATCGCCACTGATATGGTTAAGTACGATATGATTTTTGTTAAAGAAGAGGACAATCTAAATTACGTGATGAGCCAGTTTGGAAAAGGAAATACAGATGAGCTCCCGGTCCTCGATCAAGATGAGAAGAGGGTTATAGGGGTTATCTGGAAAAATGACGTGATCAATTCATACAATCGTGAGCTACTGAAGGCTGAAATAGCTAATGGGATGGCTGAAAGAGTTAGCAGCATCGAGCGACTTGAAATGTCAGAAGTGATCCCAGGTTACTCCATGTTAGAAATACCTGTCCCAAAGAAGTTTATAGGGGAAACTCTTATAGGGGTTAATGTGAGAGCCAAGTATCTTGTTGAGGTGATTCTTATTAAAACGATTCTTGAAAAATCAGAGAAAGAGTCCAGGATTTTCCCCTATGGAGACTACCGTTTCAAAGCTAAAGATAAACTATTGCTCTTTGGCGAAAACTCCAAGATTCAGCGAATCAAGAACTTATGAGGCGATTTAAAAAACTGTCTGCAATTAATGCCAAAAAGAGGGAAAATAAATAGATTATAGAATATAAAAACAATCCCCGCTCAAGTTTAGGGGTTTTCAGCTTTTTGGTTTCATAGGACTTTTTGATAAAAAGCCCGCCAAGTGACAGTGAAACAGCTAGGTACGTCCAATAGAAATCGACCAAAAACATTGTAAGGGTGATTCCCACAAGGATTAGGGTATAGGTAAAGATCTGCCTTAAAGTTTCATCCTCCCCCTTTACTACAGGAAGCATGGGAAGATCGGCTTTTACATAGTCCTCTTTATAATAGAGTGCAAGGGCCCAAAAATGGGGAGGTGTCCAGAAGAAGATGATCAGAAAGAGTATCCAGGGAGCAAGGCTTTCAATCGTTCCGGTGGCAGCAGCCCAGGCAATGAGAGGAGGGGCTGAACCTGCGGCTCCGCCAATCACAATGTTTAAAGGGGTGTTGGGTTTAAGCCATAGAGTATAAAAGAGACTGTAGAAAAGTATGGTTCCAAGAGCCAGAAGGGTACTCAGCAAATTAAAGAATATATAAAACGAGATAACACCCAATAGGCCTATGGATAAAGAAAAGATAAAAGCCTTTGCAGCACTGATTTTACCCTGAGGAAGAGGTCTACGATTTGCTGTCCGGGTCATTTTAGCATCAATATCTCTTTCGAAATACTGATTGAGTGCGTTTGCTGAGCCACCTGTTAAATACAAGCTCACCAAGACCAGGATAAAACGGAAGGGTTCGTTTAGTAAGCTGCCATCCAAAAAGAGGGCTGTGGCCCCACTAAATACGACCAAAAGCATGATTCTTGGTTTGGTTAGTTGAAAATAATTCCCTATTGTTGACATCATATATTTTATCTATATTTAAATTTGTTTTATAATCAAAAGTGGAATATAAACAAATGTTATTGAGGTTTTAAATTAAATGATTTATCTTGGTATATTAAATTAAACTCCTTCACGAAAACCATAAATCACTTAATGAATGAATATAATAATAATAAAATATTATAAAATAGTCTAAAAAAAAAGAACTTATAGGATAAGAATAATGTTTTGATCTTGACGAAATGGATGAATCCGTTAAACAGCAAGGTCTTGGAAACATAAAGAGTTTCTGTAAGCATATTCAGGAGATAGGATATATGTCCCTTCGTTTGCAGTTCAAGGAATGGGCGATTCGATCCATTACAAAGGTCTCTGAGAAAGTCATAAACCATAAAATGATTAGTAAGATCCGAAGGATAGCTGTTATTTTGGCTTTACTTTTCTTTTTTTTGTTTGTCATCCTCGTTTATGCCCATCAGTCTGGTTGGATCACTGTGTCATGGCCCCAAAAAATACCCTCTGACTTCTTTTTTGCTGTGTACATTGCCTTTACCTTCATTTTATTTTACGAAGTTCTCTCGATGATCTTTGTTCTCCCCAACTCTATCGCTGATTCCATCGGCAAGCAATACGAAATCATGTCGTTAATCATTCTTAGAACCGTGTTTGAACATGTGGGAAACTTTCAAAAGGCTATTGAGTCCCTTACAGGAAGCCTTAGTCATGGTCTGGATATTAGTCAGAAAGCTCTTCATAATTGGAAGTCTGTGGAAGAGCTTTTGGCAGGATGCTTTGGGTCTCTTATTCTTTTCTTCCTTGTAAGAGTCTATTATACTTTACAGCGACACAGGCGAATCCTCGATGACCCTAATGATTACAGGGGGTTTGTGGCCGTCAAACGTCTTCTATCCTTATCCCTCATTGTGATTCTGTTTTTTTTAGGGATCTCCGAAGTCATCCATTTATGCGAATCCTTTTTCAGTGTGGGAATCCAGGGAATATCCATCAGCCACATCTTTTTTAAGGACATGTTCTCCGTCATGATTTTTGTCGATATCCTTCTGGTCTTGCTCACCACACGCTACTCATCGGATTATCATGTTGTGTTTCGTAATTCAGGACTGACTATATCCACTGTAGTCCTACGAATGAGCTTTTCATCCTCTATCATGGTATCGGTGATTATGGCAATCCTTGCTGTGCTCATTGGTATCGGCATTACATTGGTGTATAATCAGTTCCAAAAAGAGAACAAGCCTGATGAAGCTTCATAAAACACCATTCTTAAGTCCTGCTGCTGAGTATTTGTATAAATTAACGTCAGTTCGGAATGACTATTTCTTTTGCCAC
>CAJXGR010000082.1 GCA_913053665.1 uncultured Spirochaetia bacterium | reverse complement strand
GAAGAAACTTACTTTTAGCAATCAGCTTTCCAGGCGCCCGTTGATTCTTGAGTTCTTTATAGACCTCGACCCATACTTTCCCCTTTGGAGCATTATTGAAGCGGAAAAGAGGTAGTTTAATTTCCTTCAGGTAGAAAGGTTTTGGGATATTAATTCTTTGAGAATAATAAAATCCAGGGGATACCTTCAATTCCAACTGCTCCCGATTCTCTGTAAAGTCCAGGGTATAGGGGAGAAACTCAATCCTGATCTCTTTGTCTTTCAGTATATGCTTATAGTGACTCTTCTTGTTGGACGTTCTAAAAAGGGTTTGTACGAAACTCATATCCCGGGATTTGAGACTGGGGTATAAAAACTGTCCCGATCCCCCCTGGAGATGCTTATTCACTGTTAGTTGGCTTCTTTCTTTGGATAGCTCAACATAATACTGAAAGATGACCCTGTATCTCTTTGGCAAATGGATTCCCTGGCTTAGCCCATCCCCACTATCCAGGCTGACATTTTGTCGCAGCAAATTGGACGGGGTAAACAAAAAGGAGGTTTGAGGATCAAAGGGAACCCAGTCTCGATCAGGGAAATAGACCTCTATCCACTTGTAAAGGCTTTTAGGATAACGAATCTCTACATTATCTTTACTTTGATCCGGGAGATACAGGATGTGTCCACCAACGCCTCCTAAAGGTTTGGGTTCTCTAGGACGCTTTTTAGATAGAAAAAGATAGGACGAATTGATGGAGAGGCCATGGACAAGGCGACAGGGGATACGGGCAATACGCAGCATGGCGAGGGTGAGGTTTAGAATCCCGTTACGATTGCCTTTGGCCTGTTTGAAGGTTTCGTTTCCTTCGTCATAGGTGACATCAGGGGATAGCTCTATGTTATTTTGTGTCCAGCTAATGATTTTCATGGTGGCTTGAAATACGTTACGGGAACGACTCACTAACTTCTTCACCTGCTTTTTGAGGATGGCTGAGTCAATGGGGGCTAATGTTGTTCCCTTCAAATACTGGGATACGTGACGGATAGAAGAAATATTCAAGGGATATCCATAAAACCGTGTGATGGGGTACAGTTCAACCTCATTGTCGAATATAAAGCTTGTCTCAATAAGGATATCCGACTGGACGTTCTTGAACCGTATCTCTATACCGGTATTCCCCAAATCATCTACAAAGGTCTCTATAAGCTCAGGTTTCGGGGTGATTTTCGGCTCATAGGTGGAAACGATTTGCTTATTCATCCCATTGGTAAAGTTATAAAACTTGTAAAGCCTGACTTTCAGGTTTCTCACAGGTCTTTTGATGGAGATCTTATGGATGATATTTACTTTAGCATTGGTTAATGCCACATGACCCTTTAAAAAGAAGTGGTCTGAAAAGAGAAAACCCGGTGTGATCAGTAGGATGGAGATAATAACCAAGATTTTCATTGACGATCCCAGAGGATAATTCATGGTCTTCCAGAACGAAAGAACTCTCTACCCATAAGAGTATAGTATAAATAACAGTGATTGTCAACGCTATAATAATATTAAACCTGTCGGTATGAATCAAGCCATAGAAAAGTCTATCTATTAAATGATGTTTATTCCATGAGTTTAATAGAAATTATCGCCTCTCCCCTTGTCGATCTCCTTTAAGCTCATTAGATTTTAGGATTCATCAATAAAAAAGTGAGTTGAATCCATGAAAAAAGATTTTAAATATAGAGAAATACCTTACAATTACACCTCCTTTTCAGATAAAGAGATTGTCTTAAAGTACTTTGATCAAGAGACTTGGGACATTCTAGACGAACTGAGAAGTCAACGAAAGACAGGACGGAGTGCTAAACTCCTTTTCGAGATTTATGGTGACCTTTTCATCATAGACCGGAACCCGTATATTTTCAATAACTTCTTTGAGAACAAGAAGAAGCAGCGAAAGCTCGAAAAGCTTCACGATCGACGCCTTGAGATCATTGGAAGGGTGGGCCAGGAGTCCGTTAGCAGTCCACTGGTCCGAAAGCTGGTGGAGAAGACCAGGAAGGTTAAAGAAGACTTTTTCGCCCGCTTTGAACTTGAGAAAAAGCAACGCAGGAAAATACTATCCACTCTATTGGAGGTGACGGCTGAAAAGAATATCAAGTTCACCGCACTGGATAAAGTTTCCCACGCAACGGACGCAACAGACTGGCGGGTTGAGTATCCCAGTGTTGTGGTCTATCCTGATACCATTGAGGAAATTAGAGGATTGGTACGGGCCGCTAAACGTCTCAATCTAAAGATCATCCCACGGGGGGGGGGAACAGGCCTCACGGGGGGGGCGATCCCTGTCGTCCGAAACACCATGATCATTAACACCGAAAAGCTCCTCAATATCGTTGGGATCGATGAGGTGGATGAAAATGGTGTCAAGATTCCCATACTGGAGGTAGAATCAGGGGTTGTGACGGAAGATGCCGTGATCTACGCCAAGAAAGAGAATCTCATCTTTGCCACAGACCCCACATCAGCCTGGGCTTGTACTATTGGAGGGAATATCGCTGAAAACTCCGGCGGGAAGAAAGCTGTGATCTGGGGTACAGCGATCGATAACATCTATTCCTTCCGGATAGTCAATGCCCAAGGGGATGTCATCGAGGTCAAACGTCGTAATCACCCTTACAGAAAGATACTCCCCGATGATGACGTGGTCTATGACGTTTATAAAATCGATCAACAGAACTTCCCCAATAAGCTCCACAGCATTGAGATGAAGGGAACGGATGTACGTAAACGAGGTCTGGGAAAGGATGTCACCAAAAAAGCTCTCTGTGGAGTCCCCGGGATCCAGAAGGAGGGGGGGGATGGGATCATTGTTTCTGCTAAGTTCATCTTGTACAAACCCTTTCAGTACAAGGAAACCATCTGCCTCGAGTTCTTTGGCAATAACATGATCAATGCATCCAAGGCGATCGTTGACATCAAGAACCTTTTTGAAGGCCATGACACCGTGTTTTTGACGGCTCTGGAACACTTTGATGACAAGTATATCAAAGCCATCAATTATCGTAATAAGTCGGGGCGGAAGGAAATACCCAAAGCTGTTCTGCTAATTGATCTGGAAGGCAACGATAGGAAGATGCTCACTCAGGACTGCAATCAGATGGTGGATATGGTGAAGATCTACAATACAGAGGGCTTTGTCGCCCTCGATGACTTCTCACGGGACCTGTTCTGGCAGGATAGAAAGAACCTGGGGGCCATCGCAAAACACACCAATGCCTTCAAACTCAATGAGGATGTGGTGATCACGGTGGATAAACTCCCTGTGTTCTCGGATTATGTGGATCACCTTAATATTAATAAAGACCTTAAAACCAATATCCAGATCATTAGCGATATTGAAGGCTACCTTAAGGATCAAAGTGATGGTCACAATGGTTCTGAGGGCAATGGCTTTCTCTCATCAAGGGTGGACACATTCCAAAAGCAGATAGAGGCGATCAAGATCACCTATCAGACTTATTTAGACCATATCGATCAGCCGGCCAGGTCCGTACTAAAGGGTGATAGCAAGTGGGCCAATGAGGAACGCAGTCTCTTTGAACTGTTTCAGGAGGGTGAGCTTCATATCTCCTTCGATGAAGATGTGATTCGCAACTTTGAAGACTCTTTCAATGGCTATGATGACCTCATTGGCCATGTGAAAGGGCTTATCAATGAGCGTTTGGATAAAAAGGTAGTGATCGCCACCCACATGCATGCGGGGGATGGAAACATCCATGTGAACGTTCCAGTCCACTCCAGCGACTACAAAATGATGCAAGAGGCGGATGAGACAGTAGCTGAAATAATCAACAAGACCAAAGAGCTGGATGGAGTGATCTCCGGGGAACATGGTATTGGTCTCACCAAACTGCGTTTTTTAGATGACGACATACTCAAGGATTATGCTGAATATAAAGAAAAAGCTGACCCGGAGGACCTGTTTAACCCGATGAAGTTGAGGGCGAACTTCCCCTTGAATAGTGTCTACACACCATCCTTCGACCTCCTGGAACTGGAAGCCTTTATCCTGACAGCCGCTGACCTTGAAGGCCTCTCCATGTCCATCGCACCCTGTTTACGTTGTGGCCGTTGCAAAGGGGTTTGTAACACTCACTACCCCGAAGCGACCATGTTCTACAACCCGAGGAACAAGATACAGGGAGTGGCATTGATTATTGAGGCGGTGCTGTACGAGTCTCAAACCTCCAATAAGTTGAGCTTCAGGCACTTTAACATGTTACGCGATATATCAGATCACTGTACATTATGCCATAAATGTGAGGCCCCCTGTCCCGTGGATATTGACTTTGGCAAGGTCACCCTGGCCATCAGAAAACTTCTGGTGGATCGCAAGAGGAACAAGTTCAAGTTTATCACCTGGTTGACTCTCGCATACCTGGGTCAAAGGGGATATTACATCAATCGCTTTTTGAGAGTCGCTTATCTTAAAGCGGGTTTCACGGCTCAAAGGATTGGTCACTATCTCAACAAGCCGTTTACGAGACTCACAAAGCTTATCGCTCCCAAAACCAATGAGATGCTGAAGGCTAAATACCCGGATGCTGGGCAGTTATCCATCCGTGAACACTTGAAGCTTAAGGGTCAGAGTACTTTTTTCACCTTCCAGCACCCTGATATGCCCATTAAGAAGAGTGTTTTTTACTTTCCAGGTTGTGGCTCAGAGAGGATGTTTCCCGACATAAGCATCGCCACCATTGCCCTACTCTACTATGCAGGGGTTCAAGTGGTTATTCCTCCAGAGTTTCTATGCTGTGGATTCCCCATGTTAGCCAACGGAAAGACCGAAATCGCCGAGATGAAGGGCCATGAGAACAAGGTTATATTCCATCGAATCGCGGATACCATGAGCTATATGGACATCAAGAGTGTGATCATATCCTGTGGAACCTGTTACGAGATGCTAGACACCTATGACTTGCAGAACATCTTTGACGGATCCGAACTGATCGAGATCAACGAGTATATAAAAGCTGAAAGCCTCTATGAGTTTGAGCCGGAGAAAGATCCACTCCTCTATCATGAGCCCTGTCACTCTCCCATGAAGAAGTTTGGCCATGACGAGACCTTTGACACCTTCTTTAAGACAAAGCCTTCCACAACCCCCAACTGCTGTGGGGACGGAGGAACCTTGGCTTTATCGACTCCCCATATCTCAAACCAACTGAGGGAAAGGAAAACTCATCATATCACCACGTATTCTCCTATGGAGACTAATAAAGCCACCGTCTTGACCACCTGTCCCAGTTGTGTACAAGGACTCTCCAAGATTGATAACGGTATATCCATTAAGGGAAAACACTTGGCAGTACATCTCTGTGAAAAGCTCTGGGGGAAACACTGGCAGAAAAAGTTTCTAAAAGACGTTGAGAAGGATGGGATTGAACGGATCTTGATGTAAACCCTATAAAAGCCTACAGGTAGGCGTATTCTCGCCTATTCATAGCTAATTCTATGGACTGTAGGCTTAAATCTAAGAGGCAATGATTATCTGAATAGATAATGTCTCTGTCAGCCATGATTATGAAGAATAACATTTGCCATAATCATCTATTGATGTTATATTGATACTAAAAGTATAACACTAATATGCTTCGAAAAATTAGAGAGTTAATAAGAGACTTGGAAAAAGCCGGTTTTATAAATCGAGGAGGCAAGGGAAATCATAGAAACTTTGTTCATCCCAAAGTAATGAAACCTGTTACAGTATTCGGGAATTTAGGAGACGATGCTTTTAGCTATCAAGAAAAGTCTGTCAGACAGGCTATAGAGGGATCCAAACCATGAAAGAAGCCAGGCAATATATCAAGATTGTAGAATGGTCTGAAGAAGATCAACACTTTGTTGGCACTTGTCCTGGACTGTTCTACGGTGGATGTCACGGGGAGGATGAACGAGAAGTCTTCTCAGAGCTCTGTGATCTTGTGGAAGAAACCCTGAAGCTTTACAAGGAAGATAATAAACCATTGCCTCCACCTGGTTCAGGCCAATACTTTAAACCTGTGCAAAGCGATGGATCCATCATTTGATCTCTTTTCCCCTTTTCCCGCCTGCCTTACGGAGGAGACTTTTCATGTGAACATCTCTTACTATATCCAGCGGGGTTTGTCCTTTTTTATTCTTAGCATTAACTTTTGCTCCCCTTTGAATAAAGTATTTAGCTATTTTTGTTTCATAGTGTATACCATGTTTTACTATATAATGTAAAGGAGTTGAGCCATTTTTATCTTTAGCATTGACATCAACTCCTTTTTGGATAAGGTATTTAGCCATTTTTATATGCCTATACTGGACAGCAATATGCAATGGTGTTTCGCCTTTATGGTCTTTAGCATTAACATCAACATCCTTTTGAATCAAGAGTTTAGCAATTTCAACATTTTTAACCCAATGCAATGGGGTCTTCCCAGTCTTACTAATATGAATACCTTTTTGAATCAGGAGTTTTGTGATTTCAATTTGGCTATGATAAACAGCTTTATATAATGCCAAACTATTATGCCCATTGATATCTGCACCATTCTGGATAAGAAGTTCGACGATTTTTATATGACCATATTGAGCAGCATAAGACAAAGGAGTCCCACTATAAACATCATACTCGAAATAAGCATTTACATTAGCTCCTTTATGGATAAGAAGTTCGGCAATTTCAATTTGGCCGTAATGAATAGCACCATGCAAAGGTGTCCAGCCAACCTTATTTTTAGCATTAACATCCGCTCCTTTCTTGATCAACTCAGCCACTTTCTTCTGATCGCCTTTTTTCACTGCTTCAAACAAGTCTTCATTAAGTCCCGCCCAAAGGCTGGTGGAAAGGGCTAAACACACTGTGATCCATACAATTCTTTTCATGTCACACTCCTATATCGACTCAATCATAAACTTCCATCCCACGAAGTGATACGGGATTTTATATTTCTACCAGCATAAATCCCTACAAATATCGATTCATCAAACCCTTTATTTTTATGATAATCTGTTCTGCAACATCCAAAGAACGTTGAGTATCCTCACGGCCTGGCTCAAACCAGTCATCCGGATATCGTATGGCTACAGCATAATTTGACATCTCGGCAAAGTCTTCCCTAAAGTTCTCTAATTCAGGGAGATAAGGCAATGCAAGATCCAATAATCTCACCAGGTCATGTATTTTGGGTATTTGTATCTGATTCAATGTGAGAAGGGCTTTTAGAGCCTTTTCTACAACTTGCTGCGAATGAAAACAAACCGTATCAGTAGGTCCATCAGGAAGAAGGAAGGTCTGTTTCGCCGTAACCAGGTCGTTATCTGCTTTTTTCAACCATAGTCGGGCTAACTCCATGTTATTTTCGCTCATAAACAATCCTGCCCGATCGAAAGGCTTCAGCAATGATATGATTGATCGTAGCTTTCCACTTGTTGACCTCTTCAGGGGTGTAAACAAGAATATCCATCGGGCAGGGCATCGGACGGAACAGAAGACGGATAGGTGTGGCTCTCTTATGGCTGGGTAGATCGGTCTCCATCACCACTAAAAGATCGAGATCACTGTCTGAAGTGGGATCGCCTGATGCGTAGGAGCCGAAGAGAATGACTTCAAGGGGTGAGAAATGGTCAACAATAGCGTAAATGATAGATTCTATGATATCTGTTGGGATCAGCTGACCGGCCTTTTGTTCTGGGATAGAAACAGTTTGACTCATTTTATATCCTTTCCACTTTTCCCGCCGGCCTGACGGATAAGCTTTTTCATCTTATCTGCCTTGGCTAGATCAAGAGGTGTTTTACTTCGATAGTTTTTAAAGTTGACATTGGCTCCATTTTGCATAAGAAGTTTCATTACTTTTATGCGACCTCTTTTTGCAGCAAAGTGCAACGGAGTACTGCCATATTTACCTTTGACATTGACATCCACTCCTTTCTTGATCAGAGCAGCCACTTTCTTCTGATCACCTTTTTTGACTGCCTCGAACAAGTCCTCATTTAGTCCCGCCCAAAGGCTGGTGGATAGGGCTAAACAAACTGTGATCCATACAATTCTTTTCATGTCACACTCCTTATCGATCAATTTATAAACTGTCATCCCACGGGGCAATACGGGATTTTTACGTTTATTTTTAGTGTCCATCCTGGAAAAGCTTGCCATCTAATAGACTTCATCGTGTGTTCCAATCTCCATCAAGAAAATACCTTCTTCCTTTTGGTCTTTATTGGGTACGAAATCAAATATTATACGGAGGTCATACCCAGCCCTACAGGCCCATGAACCTGACAATCTCCCTTTGAGTTTATGAGTCTCCAGTTGTGGAACAAAGGGATCTTCAGCTAAAAGTCTCAAGGCATTCTCGATGACATTGCTCTGATCTGGATGTTTTTTAATAATCCGTTTAAAAGCTCTTGCAAAAGTCTTACTCCAAATGAGTGTTTTCATTGGAAAGCTCTCTCATTAAGTCATCTACGGAACCTTTTTTGATCTCCCCTCTAGCGTATTCTTCTCTTGCTGTTTGAATGTTCTCTGCAAGAATATTCTGTCGATGCTCTATGAGCCTGCGTTGGATAATATCAATCAGACTCTCTTGTTGATCCTCAGGTAACGACTCAATTATATCCAAAGCCTGTTGGAATGTTATAATTTGTTCATCAGTCATCTTTTAATACCCCTTTAAACTTGTTCATTTCTCCAATTTTATCCCCTGACAATGACCTCCACTCCCTCTTAGACATAGTCCAGGTCCTTTTCAATATATTTCCATCGGCTGGACTTCATGGCTCCGCCACGGGAGACTAAATCAATTTTAAGTTCTAAAATCTTCTCTAAAAACTCGGCTAATTCAATGAATTCAAAGCCAACGGGTTCCTTGAAATCAACGAGAATATCCAGATCGCTTTCTTCTGTGTATTCATTTCGGGCATAGGAGCCAAAAAGAGCCATTTCCTTGACCTTAAATCTTTCTTCCAATTGGCGTTGATGACTTTTCAAAGTCTTTTTGATACCAGAAAGATCATTCATAAACCTTTTATTCTCCTATCTCTTAATTGACCAGCTAATAAGCTTTGATTACACGAAGCAATACGGGATTTTATATTTCTTGCAAATCAAGGTGTACATCATACTGAGACGCAGATATTAGACCTGTCAGATTGTAATATTTAATATCACCTTCTTCTGACACGATCCACACTTCCCTGGCTCCTTCATCCAGATATAAAGCAATCTTCTCTTCCATCTCTTTGGGATGATTGGAAGGGGATACAATCTCCACACAAATCTCAGGGGCCTCTGTAAAGGGTGTTTCCAGACCATGCTTTTGGATGAACTCATAGGAACACCAGGCCACATCGGCCACCTTGACTCCTTTGTTTGTACCAACGCAACATTGTGTAATCATGGTACCATCTTTCAATTGACTTCTTAAATGATATGCAATAGCACTTAGAACTTGGCCACGTCTGTTGGATGCTGGACTCATAACAATATTCCCCCATTCGTTGAGTTCAATTTTATAGGGTAAATTCTCTAAACACCTATCTTCCAGGACGTCTGACCATTGCATATTGTCTCCCTAAAAACAATCTGTTTATTGTAATGTATCAATCAATGGCTGGAATGTCAATGCTATTGTAACAAAACTTATTTGATTCTACCAAGTTAGTGATAAAGTGAATCTATTTCAGCTCTTGAAGGGTAGAAAGCAAGAAAATGGATCATGACTCAGCCTGTTCGTTTAGAATAAGCGGTACAAAGTATTTTTTTAATTAGTTGACGATAACCCCTGGAATTGATTAACTTGTATTAGTACAAATCAAACTATTTTAAAGCTAATGAAAACTGAAAACGTTTTATATAAAAGTATCTTTAATCCTCACTGGAACCAGGACGAGTCAGATGTTCTCCATCCCAACTCATATGAGAGGGTGTTACACCTTCCTAAAGATCTGGGAGTCGGTGAGATCCGGTCTATACAAATCCGTGAGGGCATGGCCATTGAGTATGTGGATCAAAAGCCTAACGAGAGTATATTCCTTGAGCGGGGGGATCAGTCTGACTTTCTCGAGTTTAGTTTCTTTTTATCGGGACAATTGAATGTTCAGAGAATGGACTCAGATGAGTTGTTTACCATCGATTCTGGTATAAGCTGTATGTCCGCGTCCCGGCCTCAAATGCTTCTTGAGTTTCCTAAAGACACTCACACCGTTTATATGGCCTTTTTCATCAACCCAACCCTGTTAAATCCCTTACTCCAGGACAATGGCCATCTTCTACCAGATTCTGTTTCAAGGCTTCTAACGGGTGCTGATGGGGATCAATGTGGTCCAACGGGCCAAATTAGCCCTTCCATACAAATTGTTCTCCAGCAAATCCAAAACTGTCCCTATGAAGGCCCCTTAAGACACCTTTATCTTGAGGGAAAAGTCCTTGAACTTTTGGCTTTATATTTTG
>CAJXGR010000081.1 GCA_913053665.1 uncultured Spirochaetia bacterium | reverse complement strand
CATGGCGGGGTGCGGAGAGTAGTAGTTTTCAACGGTTCCAGGAGGATTTCGCCCCAGTGCATACCATAATACTTGATCAGAACTACCGATCCACATCAGTTATATTAAAGTCGGCGGGGGCGATTATCAATGGAAACCCGAACAGGATACCCAAGAACCTATGGTCTGATAAGGGACGAGGGGAGTCCATAACCTATTATGAGTGTGTGGATGAGAATGACGAGGCTAAGAGGGTAGGGGATCTCTTATTCGCAAAGAAGTTCAAGACAAGGAAGGCCTATCACAGCTTTGCCATCCTCTATAGAACGAACTTTCAGTCAAGACCTTTTGAAACGGCCCTTCGGGAGAGGAACATAGCCTATCGTGTGGTGGGAGGCGTGAGTTTTTATGACCGTAAGGAAATCAGGGACCTCGTGGCTTATCTCAAACTAATTAATAACTTAGACGATGACGTCTCTCTTTTGCGGATCGTTAATTATCCCAAAAGGGGGATTGGCGAAGTCAGTGTAGAAGCCATTCGACATCACGCGGCCAAGCAATCTCTCACTCTCTTTCAGGCCATGGAGGATTTTCACCGTTTGGACTCGGTGGATCAAAAGACTCGAACACGGATGATGGAGTTTGTGGAACTCATCCACCAATTCAGGGAGGAGTTTGAAGAGAACAGGTTATCCCACACCATGACTCGTCTCATTGATCACTTAGACTATCATTCAGCTATCCACCCTCTCTGCAAGGATGAAAAGGAGTGGCAACGAAAGCTTGACAACATAAGGGACTTCACCAAAACCCTGGAGTCCTACGAGAACAAGGAGAATGAAGATAGCTACGATGACCATCGACCTACACTGGGAGGCTTTTTGATGGGCATCACCTTATCCTCTGACATCCCAAAGTCAAGCGACAAGGAGATTGTGGAGGACAAGGTTACCTTGTTGACCCTCCACAGTGCCAAAGGCCTTGAGTTTCCCCATGTGTACCTGGTGGGAATGGAGGAAGGTATTTTACCCCACGGGAATAACGAGAATATTGAGGAGGAGAGACGACTTTGCTATGTGGGATTCACACGGGCCATGGAAACCCTGACTCTAACAAGCTGTCAGACACGCAGGAAATATGGCCGTCCGGAACAGCAGATGCCATCACGGTTTTTGGAGGATATCCCCTCTGATCTCATGGATATGAAAGGCTTAGGCCATGAAGAGGAGCTGGACCATGAAGATGCCGACGAGTATTTCACCAACCTGAAGGGGCTTTTGGAGGATTGAAGAAGATTAAAAGGTCGTGATAAAACCTTTAGTGACAAGTTTATCCAATTGCCTGCAGGGGCAGGTTTTAAACCTGTCCCTACAGGCAATGATCACTACCAGAAAAAGCTATCTAACTCCCTCTGGAAAAGGGTGAGAGATCTCTTTAGAGTGGTTAATGAACACGTCGAACTCACGATGCTTGATATTTACTTATACACGCGAAATCTTGGAACCACAGGTGATCGTGAAGGATAATTTGTCATATTCTTCCTTGGGAACAGAGGGTCCGGTCTTGGTACAATGCTCATTAAAGGTATCAACCAATTGATCCGCCAGCGTTTCTGCTGTAAGCTCCTGGATATGTATTCTTTCAAAGAACTTAAGGATCTTGCCATTTTTAAACAGAATCATATTGGGTGAACTTGGATTGTAATCAGACAAATAGGTATCTCTGATGTGGTTAATAGCCGTTTTTTCCTGGCCCGCTAACAGGGTGATACTATGATCCGGTATCTTGTCATTTTGGAGTGCCGCACCGACCCCAGGTCTAGCACACCCTGCTGAGCATCCGCATACCGAGTTCACAGCCACTAAAACAGTCTCATCCTTCTTATTGGCAATATACTTATCCACCTCTTCAATGGTAAAGACTTCTGTAAAGCCAACAGCTGTTAATTCTTCTCTCATAAATAGAACTTCTTTCGGGTTATATGTTGGATTATCCATATTTTATTCTCTCTAATTTATTTTCATATTGGGTATACAAATCATATCAATATGTTCTAAGAATGATAAGATAATATTACAAATCGTGGGGATTATTTTTCAATATATTCCTGTGGAATAGTCATTCTTTGAGGAATCCTGTAAAATATAATATATGGAAATCATGAGTTTTTTATTTGAATTGATTGGATTGGATTCACGAGCGGCATGTATATCTATAGTATTGAAGATCTATCAAAACCTGAACATATAAGCAAATTGTCATTTCGTTTCCTGTGATCCTTTTGTGGCCCAGGGAAAATACGCTTATGTCACGTTGAAGACTCATTGTGTTTGTATAAATTATAGCTTTTTTCTTGCTTTTCTTTTTCAACTTAATTATTATTACCCCCAATATTTTAAGGTTACCTTAATATAATCATCTAATAGGAGACTCATTGTGAAGAGATTAAGTGTTCTTATCCTGGTCATATCAGTCCTTGTTTTCAATTCCTGTGGAGGAGGGGGCTATTACGGCATCCAGGAACGAAGCAAAAAGACTCAATCACTCAAGAAGTACAAGAAAGTTCGTATCGGCTGGTTGAAATTAAAGACAGGACTCTGGAAGGTCTACAAATACAATTCCAAAGGTCATTGGAAGGGTTATCTAAAGAAGTTGAATACTGAATTACAAGGTTATGCAAAAAAAGAATTATCTGGTAAGGTCGTTACAGGGGCTAAATCCAAATCGGATAAGTCAAAAGGTAAGGGTTTGTATATTAAGTTCAGCAAAGTAAAGCCTGGCCCTAAGTTTGTGGATGGAAGGGATTTCTTATACCTTACGGTTCACTTTATTGATGGGAAGTCTAAAAAGCAGTTATATAAAGTGTCTTTGAAAGTCATGGCTGATGGATGGGGAGTAGAACTGTCTTTCACTCAAGCTGTGTTCTATCTTTCCAAGTTTATTGAAAAAGAAGTTAATGGGAAAAAGCATAATCTAATGACTAAGTGAAAAAGGCCATCAGAAAGCATGCTTATTGGCAAGAACCAAACGTCTTTTCCTACAATTATGTTGAAGCAACCTCTCAAAAGAAAGATTAAAGACTTCCAGTAGATAGAGTGGATGAGTTCTCGACCCCTATATTAACGTGAGTTCAATTTATAGGATGCCACGGAGACAGTGAGTCACAGAGAAACTAAGAGGAAAGAGTTTATGGGACAAAAGAAACCCGTTGTCATGAACGCTAAAGACCTTCAGTTCGTGATTCTCATGGACCCAAACTATGAAGGTTATGCCAAAAGGAAGGCTGGTCTTAAGTTCTACCTGGTCGACCCATCGGTAGGGGCGGGTTTCAAATCCGCCCCTACCGATGGGTGGGTGGAGCAAAGCCACGGCGTAGGGTGTTTTCGCTGATGGTCTTTGGATTCATGAACTGGACTAAATAATCAGGCCCCCCCGCTTTGGAACCTATACCCGACATGGCAAAACCTCCAAAAGGCTGTCTGGAGACCAAGGCTCCCGTGATCTTCCGATTAATATATAAATTGCCGACATTTAGATTGGCTCGGACTTTCTCTATATTCCCGGGGCTTCGTGAGTAGATCCCTCCTGTCAGGGCGTAGATCGTATTGTTGGCGATGTCAATGGCCTGATCTATTGTTTCAGAGTGTATTAGGGCTAAGACTGGGCCAAAGATTTCCTCCTGAGCCAGGATGGAATCGGGTTGAATATCAGTAAATAAACTGGGGCCTATAAAATAGCCTTTGTCAGAAGCCTTTCCGGCTAATATGACTTTCCCTTCCTGCTTCCCCAGACTGATGTAGTGTTCGATCTTTTTAAGGGCCTTTCCATCCACAACAGGGCCCATGAAATTGTCGGGATCCTCTGGTGAGCCAATCTTCACGCTCTCCATCGCCTCCTTTAAGCGGTCTGTAAAGTCATGGATCACGTCACCCACAAGGATCACACGGGAACAGGCCGAACATTTCTGCCCCTGAAAGCCTAAGGCGGACTCCAGAACACCCTTTACGGCTTCGTCCAAATCGGCTGTTCCATCCACTATGATAGCATTTTTACCCCCCATTTCAGCGATCACACGCTTCACACTCCTTTGAGTGGGGGACGTTTGACCGGCTAATTTAATGATATTTAAGCCCACATCCCTGGATCCCGTGAAGGCAATGAAGTCAATGTCTGGGTGGGAAACTAAATAGTCGCCTAAGTGATCCCCACGGCATGGGAGAAACTGGAATACACCCTTTGGGAGTCCTGCTTCCATGAGTATCTCATATAACTTATAAGCAATGACGGGGGATAGACTGGATGGCTTCAGGATTACACAATTGCCGGTGACCAAACTGGCCGCCACCATCCCTACGGGGATGGCCAAGGGGAAATTCCACGGTGAGATCACCAATCCCAGGCCCTTTGGTTCATAGATATAGCGATTGTCCTCTCCCGGATAGTTGCCGAGTGGATGGGCTTCATTTAGCCTGATCATTTCCTGGGCATAGAAATCCAAGTGGTCAATGGCTTCGGCTATGTCTCCATCAGCTTCAGCCCAAGTTTTCCCCACTTCATAGACTTCCAGAGCGGCCAGGTCGAAGTAGTTCTTCCTCATTAGATCAGCCCCTTTGAAGAGTATGGCGGCTCGATCCTGAGCTGGTATGCGTCTCCATGACTGCCAGGCTTCCTTTGCTTCTTCAATCGCCTTTTCAGCGTTTTCCTTTGTGGCTAATGATACTTGACCAACGACTTCATCAGGATTGGATGGGTTGATGGAGTGAGTGTGCTCTTCCGTCCAGACCTTGTGATGATTGATAAAAAGAGGATACTTTTGACCTAATTGCTTTTTGACCCTCTTGAGGGCTTTCATCATGTTCTCTCGATTGTCTTCAACAGAGAAATCAAGGAGGGGCTGGTTGTTGTAAGAATTGTTAGTAGAGGCTATATGATTAGTCGCAGGCTCTTGTGACTGGCTCTGAGGGGATGATAAAAGTTCATCCAGGGATAGGCCCTCTGAATAGGACTTTCGGAGAATGGACTCATTGGATGTGTTCTCCAGGATGCGGCGAACGAAGTAGGCCATGCCGGGAAGCAACTCTCCAACAGGTGTGTAGATACGAACCCGATAGCCCATATCTTTGAGAGCATGCCGTATCGGTTCGGCCATCCCGTAAATCAGTTGAATCTCTAAAGTATTTTTACTTAGATTCATGGCCTCTGCAACGGATAGACTATGACAAAGGCTCCTAAGGTTGTGTGAGGCAATGCATGGATTGATCCAGCCTGTGTTTTCCAGTAGAATATGGCTTAAAGCCTCAAAATTGCTGTCTGTTTCATGCTTATTGAGAAAGACAGGGATAGGCCAGCCCTTCTGACGGTTGATTACCGTTTCATAATCCCAATAAGCCCCTTTGACAAGGCGAATCGATATTCTCCTCTGATTGGATTCAGCCCAGTGAATTATGTCCATCAGGTCGTCACGGGAGTCTTTAAGATAGGCTTGAAGGGCGATACCCACATGGTTTAAGTCTTTAAATTCGTCCTCCGATACGATGCTTTTAAAGATTGCTATCGTTAAATCCTTGATATGATAATGCTCCATATCAAAGGTGACAGAAGCATTGAGCTCCATAACCTTCCTGAGAACGGGTCTTAAACCCTCTTTAGCTCCTTCAATAGATCGTTCCCACGCCATAGGATTCAGTTGGGAGTAGAAGGAGGAGACTTTGAGGGAGACATTCAGTCTGGGTATCTCGCCATTACTGTCCTGATCAAGAATTGGGTTCTCATCCCATCGGTTTACCTTGTCGTGGAGGAAGTCAAGAAGCTTCAGGTATCTTCTTTGATAGTCCTGAGCTTCCCTTTCACTTAAGACCATTTCGCCAATCAGGTCAACAGTGAAGGCCAGACAGTCTTTTCTAAGGCTTTCAAGGGGTAATAGGGCATCCTGATGGTCGTTACCAGCGATAAATTGTCTGGCTAAACGTTGGACATTGGCTCGGATCACACGAGCCGATATCATGGGAATAAGACCTCTCTTGGAAAGACGTTTGATGCCCCATTCGATAAATGTAGGAGTGTTGGAATCCTTTGTAAAATACTCTTTGAGGATCTTTACTATTAGAGAATCACTCTTGAGAGCTGGAAGGACGTCAATAAATCGCAGGAGCTGCGTTCGGAAGACTTGATCCTTCATGGCCCACTCTAATAGTTTCCCCTTCCACCTTTCCTGATCAAAGAAAGAGGGAATCTCTCCTTCAATAGTTGAGTTGATTTCATGGCCCAGTCGATGAATACGGTTTTCAATATCCTGTTTTGTGATCATAAAGTCGCCTCCCATATATTATCCTGAACACCTGACTCCATTCATGTTAGTGTAGAAATCCATTAAAGGGATGAGACATGCCAAGATACTATATTAAAGGAAGTTCTACGAGTTCATTATATAATCTGGAGAAAAGAGCCCTCACCCTAACCTTCTCCCAGAGGGAGAGGGAACAAGAAAAAAACAAGAGAATCCATTCAGTTCATCATTCGGGTTGCTTATAAAGCTTGTGTCCACTGAGACTCAATGGGTAGGGTGATCCTGAAAGCTGATCCCTCCCCCCGACTGTTCTGGACAGTGACTTTCCCCCCATGACGCTCCGTTAAGCTGTTTACCATGTGAAGACCAATGCGAGCGGCAGAGGATTTATGATCCTCCAGGGTTTTGTGGGTGAAGTGCTCAAAGATAAGATTGAACTTTTGTCGGTTGGTCCCAATATCCGTGTCCGAAACAGTGATGTTTAGCCAACCCCTGTCCTGTTCAATATCCACAAGGATATCATTATGGTCGCAATAGTGATAGGCGTTGGCCACCAAGTTGTTGAGTATCTGATCCATATGGACGGGATCATTTTCAATGGTCATATTACTTGTCTCAGAGATGTTTAACCGAATCCCTTTCGACTCACACATAGGCTCATAAATCCTCTTAATATTGTCTAATATGGGTTTTAGATCGATCCGCCTCAACTCACAGGGATAACGATTGGCCTCCAGTCTGGAGAAGTCTAAAAGCTGGTTGAGAGTCCTGATAAGCGTCTGACCGCCGTGACTCATCCCTTCAAGGCGGGTGTGTACATCATCAAGGGACAGTTCTTTAAGGTTCTCATGGAGAAAATCGATTCCCATAAGTAAAGAGGTCAGTGGAGCCCTCAATTCATGGACTATATTGCTTGTGATTTCGTCTTTCATCCTGAAGGATTCCTGCTCCTTGACCATCAATTCCTGGAGTTTTTCATTGACCTGCTGGATCAATACGGCTCTTTCTATGGCTCCTGCAGTAAATCGTGTTAACAGTCTCATGACCCCCAGGCGATTGGAAGAAAAAGCTTCTGTAGTTAGTTGATTCTCTAAATATATGAGACCCAGGAACTTATCCTCATCTCCCATGGCCAAGCAGAGTATAGATTTTGCCCGATTACGTGTGAGATAGGGATCATGATCAAATGGATTGGCTTGTCCCGTGTTATTAAGGACCACATCCGTATGGGTTCTTGACACATAATTGATGATGGCAGTGGAAATATCCTTGATTTCATCGACCGGTAGGGATTGAACCATCCTTACAGAGTCTGTTCCGGAGGATTCGGCCTCCAGATACAATCGCCCATTTTTATCTAAAAGAATATAACCCTTTTGGGCTCCGGCATTTTCAACAGCAATCCTCAAAAGATTGGTCAGCAAATCAGAAGACTTATTGCCTGTTAAAGCGTTCTCAGTCGATTGAATAAGACTATCTAAATCCAATAACTTTGAGTGAGTGGTGCTTGTGATGGTTTGATTTGTTGTTTCTGGACTTGTCTTATCCCGATTTCTCCTCTCAAATAGAGAATTCAAATGATGTGGATAACGGCTCTTCAGGTGTTTGATCTTACTTTTCGCCCCCCACATGCGGTAAGTGTAATAAGCTTTTTTGATATAAAGCCCCAGAAAGTTCTCTTTCCCCCTATTTAGCCAGTATTTAGCCGCAAGCTCGTTGGCTAAAGCTTCTTCACAAAGATATTCGTTTTCTCTGGCCAATTCGATAGACCTGTCATAGTAGTCTATGGCCTGGTCATTTTTTGAGAAGATGCGGGCTCGTTCAGCTTCTACAAGATAGTACTTGTGTAAATGATTCATGGGAGCGTGATTTGCCCAGTTCTTCATTTTCTTTTGGTTCAGTCGGACGATCTTAAGGAAACGTCTTTGCTGACCCTTTGTGGATTTAGGATACAAGGCCAAAAGGATTAACGAATAATAGAAATAGCAGAGAGGAACAAGGTTTAAGCCCATGAGCGAGTCAATGTAGTCTTGAAGGGCCATACAGTTTTCATAGGCCGCGTCGTAGTCCTCGAAAAGATAACAGATCATCATTTTATGATAGTATAAATAACCCAACATATTCTTATCGTTGGCAGAGAGCAAAGTAGGCAGGGTCAAGTCTTCGTTAAAACTGTCTCCAACTAATCTGAGGGGATTGTCACAGCGATCCAGGAGGTTTAAAACAAGTTGACGCTGCAATTGTCCGACACATAAGTTCTTTTCTTGCTTGAACTTATGGATGAACTTATTGTATTTCTCCATTTCTGATTCAACAAATGAAAGCTCCTTGGAACTTAGGAAGAGGTT
Source organism: uncultured Spirochaetia bacterium (assembly GCA_913053665.1). Taxonomy (GTDB): domain Bacteria; phylum Spirochaetota; class UBA6919; order UBA6919; family UBA6919; genus CAJXGR01. Next base: position 1,867 of record CAJXGR010000081.1, on the reverse strand, counting down.
TAAGCAGTAATTATGAGCGCAATTACAGGCATATTCAAGGTCTCCTGTTTCAGCACCTGCCTGAAATCCTTCTAGTAAGGGGTAAATGGTATCTTTGAGGTGATCCTTCCAGTGGATGGCAAAGACGTTGACCAAGAGGTTTATTTTGGCCGTAAACTCCTTGGCATTGTATTTATCCTTCAGGTATAAAGCAAGTTGGGCAAAACGGTATCCCAAATCGATGTTCCCTAAGGCGCCACATAAAATAAATCCGTAAGACGCGTAAACATAAGAACTTAAATGAGAATGGCCATGACGATTGGACAATACAATAGACTTAAATATCATGTAGGGGAGAATTTCCGGGACAGTGTAATAAATGGCTGAACCCGTCGTAATATAAATATCTATTAGCACAAGGAGATGAGGGTCCGTCATGTCTGGGAGCGTCTCTAGATCGTCGACACTCTGCCCTCGTAAAGTCCACTTTGTTTTGAGAAATGAAATCAGTATGTCTAAGCGACTGGGCTTTGTAGGGATGGTCACCCCTAGGTCTTTTGATATTTTCAGTGTGGTGTTCACGGCTTCAGCCATTTTATGTTGGGATATATAAGCCTGAACTCTGATATTAAAGAATCTGACTTGGTCCAGAAGGCTGTTAGAGTGTTTTATGGCTGTCTCAATTAGAGCCTCCATTTGGGGGTAGTGATGACATAAGCAGGCCGACTCGGCTCCTCCTGAATATAATCCCAAAGTTAAGTCATAATGGTGGGCCCAGCAGTCTTCCGGGAGAAAATGAATCCCAATATTCAAGTATTTTAAGGCTGAATCATAGGCTGTAGAGGCTTTGGCCTGCAATCCCGCTTTAAGGTTCAGTTCCGCCATCCGAAGCCGTTCATCACCATCTGTGATTAAGTCTTTTCCAGCATTCAGATGGTTCATCAGGCTGAAGAGTCTTTTATCCTTTGTGTACAAGTTATTTAGCAATAAGCGTCCGATATTGAGATGAACCTTGTTTTTGGTACTCTCCTCAATGAGAGAGTAGGCCGCCTGCCGGACACGGTCATGGATGAACTTGTAGAACAACAAATGGGCAGTCGTGTTGGTTCCTTCATTGTTTGCAACATATTTGTAACCATCCCCAATAGGCAGGATTAGTTGACTGAATAAAACCTCCCGTAGGTCACGGGCTGTTCCAACGAGATCTTTGCCGTAGATAATAGAAAGAGTCTTAAGGTCAAAGGTCTTCCCAATGCAGGATGCCAGCTTTAATACAGTCTGAGCCTCTTCTGTGAGTTCTTGTATTTTATCTATCATTAAATGGATTACATTCTCAGTAAAATCTTGATCGAGTATCTTTTTTAAGTCCCATGTCCAGAGACTTTTATCTACGTCAAAGGTTATAAAACCCTTCTCGTATAAAGTTCTTAAGAATTGGGTCAGAAAAAAGGGATTTCCATGGGTTTTATTGGCAACGAGTGCGGCCAGGCGATCCAGGTCCTCAGAGTCAGAGTGCAAGGTGTCTCTAAGAATATCTCGAATACTACCCGACTTTAAGGCTCCTAAAAATATATGCTTGATAGGAGATTTGATTCCCTGTTCCGCTCTATGTTTACGAATATCGTTTAAAGTGATGGTTAAAGAGTGATCCTCTGAGACCTCGTTGTCGCGGTAGGCCCCTATGATAAAGAGATACTTGCTGTCTGGGTCGGTGACCAGCTCTTTAAGAAGTGAGAGGGTGGCCAGGTCAGCCCACTGTAGATCATCCAAAAACAGTATGAGAGGATGGTCTTCACTGGCAAAAATCTGGATGAACTTAAGGAAAACGTGTCTGAAACGATTTTGCTCTTCGGAAGGACTAAGCTTGGCAACAGGGTTTTGTTTTCCA
>CAJXGR010000080.1 GCA_913053665.1 uncultured Spirochaetia bacterium | reverse complement strand
CCAAGGTCAGAAGGTAGTCTATATTTAGCGTTGAGAAATGGCTTCCCATTTCTTCATGGAGTGTTTCACTTGCTGATCCTAACTCTAACATATCCCCTAAGACACCGATCTTCCTTCCATCAGAGTTTAGAGTATTAAAGTAATCCAAACCAGCTCTCATAGAGGAGGGGTTGGCATTATAGCAGTCATTGATGAGGGTATATTTCCCCTGACTTGTTTCCCCCCTCATTTTCATGGGAACAACTCTCTCAATTCCATTTATGATCTTATCTTTTGGCACCCTTAACTGTTCGGCTAGCAGGATAGCAAAGTGTAAGTTGGTTAAGTTATGTTGTCCACCAAGACTGAAACGGCATGACCGGCCATAGACCTCAAGCAAATAGCCTTCCAGTCCAAGGTCATCGAGTACTTTGATTTTGTAATCTTCTGCTGTAGAGAAGGATAGAAGGGACGCGTTCAGATTCTTTGAAAGGAAGGTATAATAGGACTCACTATCGTTTAGAATGGCTACTGACCCAGGATGAAACCCATCAAACAAACCCTTCTTTTCAGAGGCGACCCCATCGGATCCTCCTAAAAACTCTGTGTGAGCCAAGCCAATATTCGTAATAATCCCATAATCAGGCGCTACAATCCTGGACAGATTGGATATATCCCCTCTCTTTCCACTTCCCATCTCGACGAGGGCAACATCGTGACTGCTATCTAATGTGAAGATTGTTTTGGGTACACCTATTTGGTTATTCAGGTTGCCAAAAGTGCCTTTAACCCTGTAATGAGTGGATAAAATAGACCCAAGGATCTCTTTGGTAGTGGTTTTACCATTACTTCCTGTAATCCCGACTTTTATAATATTTAATCCCTTCAAGTAGTGGCGAGCAATGTCTTGATAAGCTTTTAAGCTATTCTCTACACCAATTACCCAACAGTCATTGGGGATTTGATCCATTTCTAATTCTTTTATCTGTCCCCAACGTTTTTTATGGCTTATGACAGCCTTAACACCCTTGTTGATCACACCTTTTATATAATCATGTCCATCAAAATGCTCTCCAATCAAAGGTATAAAGAGATCATTTTCCATTACCGTCCGGCTATCGGTGGATACGTCGTGAATCATAAGGGAATCATTGCCCTGATGAAGAATTTCTCCCTTTGTGTAGCGAATAATGTCTTCAATAGCTATTTTATCCATCATTGCCTCCTAAGAATCATGATCCATTCTATTGATTGTCTGGAATCTATTCTTTAAAACATCCTCTACAGCTTCTTTATCGTCAAAATGGATGGTTTTATCCTTTAAGATTTGGTAGTCTTCATGACCTTTTCCTGCAATGAGCACGATGTCTCCCCCTTCAGACAGGTGGATAGCCTCTTTGATGGCCTCATAACGGCTTTCTATTTTTATGTATTTCCCCTGAACCCTGTTGATACCAACAATTATATCATCAAGAATCAAGTTTGGGTCTTCTGTTCTTGGATTATCACTGGTCACAATAGTAAGATCACTCATTTTCCCTGATACCTCCCCCATGAGAGGCCTTTTTCCCTTGTCTCTATCGCCTCCAGAACCAAACACAGAGATAATACGTCTTGGTTTCAAGTCTCTAAGGGTAGATAGTACATTTTGGATGGCATCATCCGTATGAGCGTAGTCAATCACAATAAAAGCCCCATTTCCACTTTGGATCATCTCAAAACGACCTGGTACTGATATATCCTTAAATCCAGCCACGATATCTGCCAGGGGTATACCAAGAAAACGTACTGCAACAAAGGATGCCAGCGTATTATATATATTGAACCGTCCAGGCATAGGGATTTCAATGGATTGGCTTTCTGTCCCATTTTTTACTATAAAAGCACTGTTAGATAGGGAAAAATGAATATCTGTCCCATAATAATCAGCCTGTTCCGTCAAACCATAGGTCTTGTAGTTTAACTTAAGGCTTTGAGCCTTTGAAATAAGCCTGTCACTAAAGTCCAGATCCTGATTGACGACTGCCAGAGTAGGATGTTTTGTACTTTGTGAGAGAACATCGAAAATAAGCTCTTTCACCCGTAAATACTCATCCATATCTTTATGAAAGTCCAGGTGATCCTCCGATAGATTCGTGAAGATGACGCAATCAAAGTCTAGCCCATAGACCCTGTCTAAATAGAGTGCGTGAGAGGAGACCTCCATCACGGCGTATTGAATCCCGTTATTCACCATCTCATGGAAGAGACGATTGAGTTCCAGACTATCGGGAGTCGTTACTGGGGACTTTATTTTAGTATCGTCTATATAATTACAGATAGTCCCCAATAAACCAACCTTCCTGCCAGCCTTTCGTAATATTTCACGGATCATATAGGTGATGGTTGTTTTTCCATTAGTTCCTGTAACCCCAATGAGTTTAAGCTTTTGGCCTGGATTGTCGTAATATAATCTGGATAGAAGGGCTAAAGCTTTCCTTGTGTTTTTAAAGGAGAGGATGGGAAGAGCATCTTGATACTTCTTGTAAACTGTATCATAGTCCAGATCATCAATCACTAGACAAGAAGCCCCATTCTGGATGGCTGAATCGATAAAGTGGTGGCCATCACTTTGGTAGCCTTTAATAGCCACAAAGATTCCCTTCTCACTAACTTTCCTGGAATCATTTTCTACTCCAGAAACCAGGGGATCGTCGTTTAGTGTACCATTATGAGACGTTCTTTCGGGTGGGAGCGTAGCTGTTAGTGATTCCAGGATAGCAGATAACTTCATTGCCATCTTATTTATCCCTCATCCCGCCAAGGATTTTAGCTAATAGCTTTTGCTTGTCCTTGATCCCTAATACTTTAAAGTCCCTGCGATTTGTAGCTACCATATGTAAATGCTCTTTGGCAAAGAGTTCAATCTTTTCTGAACTTCTAAGCTGTTCGTATAATATAAGTTCCTGATAGTACATGCTGTGAAGTTTAAGCTGACCCTTCTCCAACTGTCTTAAACGTTTATCCAGATCGAGTCCTTTCACATTTTGCCAGACCATAAAGGAAACTAGATTAGTGATTAACAAGATGACTAAAACGATGCGTAAAGTCAAATACTTTTTGGGGCTTTTGACAGGTCTTCTTCCATAGTTCCCATGTTTGATTGGACGTCTCATGAATCTTTTCCACGATCCTTAGTTTTGCACTTCTGGCAGATGGATTTTCTTGACTTTCCATAATACTCGGTGTCATTGGTTTTTTTCTTAGGATTTTTGTAGATTGAAGGCCACCACACTGACAAATGGGTATATGTTCTGGGCAGACACATGGCTGACTGAAGTGTTTGAATATCTTTTTAACAATCCTGTCTTCAAGAGAGTGAAAGGAGAGGACAGCCATACGCCCACCCATATTTAATCTTCTGATACCTTCTATCAGACCTTGTTCTATGTGATAGAACTCCTGATTTACGTAGATACGCAGGGCCTGGAACGTCTTGGTGGCTGGATGGATGGTCTTGGGACGCTTTCCCTTGGGGATACTCCCAAAGACTATTTTCTGCAGATCATTGGCGTTCTTTATGGGAGTAAGTTTCCTGGACCTCACGATGTTTCTGGCTATTATCTTGGCCCAGGATTCCTCTCCTAAAGTGAATACTATATTTCGGATCTCATTTTCACTGAATGAGTTGACTATGTCATAAGCCGTCAGCTCAGTATTCCTATCCAGACGCATATCCAATGACTCATCTTCTGTAAAAGAAAATCCATTCTTCGCTACCTTATAATGATACATGGATATCCCAAGGTCATAAAGGAAAAAGTCCACTTTATCTATATGGAGTTCATCCAGAAGGCTGGATAGATTGGAGAAGTTTGACTCTTTAATAATCATCTTTGGAAAGGATGGCCTATCAGACAAAGTCTCAACAAGGCGTTTCCTGGCAATCTCCAATATCCTGGGATCTCGATCTATAGATAATAATGTTCCACCAATCATTTCACGGGCCAAGGCCTCTGAATGTCCTCCTTCTCCACAGGTACAGTCCACCACGATGGGGTTTTTAATGTTGGGAAGGTGATTTATAATCTCAGTCACCAGGATGGGTGTATGGGCATAGGAGTCTTTAATAGGAGACATAATTATAAATAGCCAAACAAGTTATGATATATTAGCCGAGACCTTTCAAAGGGTTGCTTTCAATCCTCATGATGGACTAAAGATAACGAAATTTACGATCAGGTTCAAGGGCTTTCATTTTTCCTTGATTGGATGAGGAAAGTCAACAAATCTATTGATTTAACGTTCCTCTTTTTATTATATTTGTGGAGGGTGAATATTATTATATATAAAACACAAGGAATCTTTCTATGAAAAAATTAACTCTTATCACAGTAATCCTTTTTCTAACCACGTTTTTATGGGCTGACATGAACCAGGACATGCTGAGAGCTGTCACCAACGGGAATGAGAAAAAAGTATCGGAGCTCATCAAGAAGGGAGCGGACGTAAATGCTGATCTCAAGGATGGATACACCCCCCTCCATTTCGCCGCACTTACGGGTAATATGAAGATCATTACCCTTTTGGTGACTAAAGGGTCTAAAATCAAAGCAAAAGCAAAGGATGGGACAACAGCACTTCATTTTGCTGCTTATGCAGGCCATATCAAAGTCGTTCAATTCTTGATTGAGAAAAAGGCCGATTTGAACGCAAAACTCACTGTCACTCAGCTGAATCAATTCACACCCTTGCATGTGGCTGTTTGGAGGAATAACTTGGCCATCACTCAACTTCTTGTCAATAAAGGAGCTAGCCTTAAAGACAAGACAGACAAGGGATTCACACCTCTTCATATTGCTGTAGAACATAATCAGCTTAAGATCGCAGAGTTTTTAATTCAAAAAGGGGCTTCTGTATCAGATAAGGATAAAAAAGGCCAGACACCCCTCCATATAGCGGCTGAAAAGGGGTCTGTTCAAATGGCCCAAATCCTCATAAAATATAAAGCGAATATAAACGCAAAAGATTCCAAATCCCAATCCCCACTGGATATAGCTACAAAAAAGAAAGACCAGCTCATGATCCGTATCCTTAAGGGTGGGAAACTCACTTCCGAAGAGAAAACCTATTATAAAATCCTTACGGATACTGGTTTGGAAATAATCAATATACCCGCTTCCAACTTCACCCTCAAGGATCTAAAGGGTAAGGATGTGTCTCTAAAGCAGTTTAAAGGTAAAATGGTCTTCCTGAATATCTGGGCCACCTGGTGTCTTCCCTGTCGAGCGGAAATGCCCTCTATGGAAAAGGTCTATCAAAAACTGAAGACTAAAAACTTTGTCATGCTGGCCATCTCGACCGAAGCCCAAAACGTTGTTCAACCCTTTATCAGTAAAAGCAAATTCAGCTTTACGATACTGATTGACAGCAAGCGACAGACCGATAAATTGTTTCCAGGAAATGCTATCCCACGCACCTATATCATTAATAAAGAGGGAATAATCATTGCCAAACATGTGGGGAGCACCAATTGGGAAGATGAAAAGTATATAAAGCTCTTTAATCTATTGGCCAAATAGATTTTAGGCCAACTGTCCATTTCTGATACCCATTACGACTATTTGTAAATAGATACTTTAGGAGATTTTATGTTAAGAAAAATAACTTTGGTCATTATTATCCTGTCCCTCTCGGTTTTATCCTTCTCGAGACGCTCTAAACCCCCTTCCAAAAAGGAACTATTCCAGATCACCAAGCGAGGTATCCTGCTGGCCGAGTACGATCAAGCCACTCACTTTGCCACCAACGCCCTTTTGAGGACGAAACCCGATGCAAGTAAAGTGAGTCAGTATGTGGCTCAAGGGACTAAAAAAGGATGGATCGTAGCCTTTGGGCAAATGTCAAAGGACAATAAGCAATTTATGATCTACTACTTAGCTGTTCAAAAGGCCAGGGCCGACCAGTTCAGGATACTCAAGTTTAAGTCCCCCAAAAAAAATAAAGGTTATTATCTCCGTGCCGCCCGGGCCCTTGGGGTTTCTCATAAGGACTTTTTGAAAAACAACCGTCCCACACGTCCTTACAATAATATGGTGATACCTGCAGGCAATGGGAAAATGTGGGTCTATCTGGTTCCAGCCCCTATGAAAAGTGGGATTCAACCGCTGGGTGGTGATACCCGTTATCTTGTCAGCAGAAGTGGTTATAAAATACTCAAGCGTAGGAAATTGCATAGAGGTATTATTGAAAAAGACCACGCAAAAAAAGAAGTTGGCTTCCATGTAGTGTTACTCGACGATATCCCTGAGGACACCGATGTTTTCTACGTCTTGACCAGAGAACCCCGTATTCCTGAGATCGTTTTGGCTGTACGAAAGGATTGGGTCTATCAAATTGATAAAAACGGTGCGATCAAATATCTTGGGACTAAAGATAAGGTATTTAATGATAGATAAAACGGGACTTTACCCATCACAATATTAAAGAAATACAGAATGATGGTTCGGGGGGAGAATTGCTTGCTGCAGGTTGAAAACGCCCCTGAAAAGCTGGGATTTTATATCACTTCGTATCTCAAGGCCAAAAACCCTATGGAAGCGGAACATCTTGTGGTTCAAGTACTTATGAATGAACTGAAGGCTTATCATCACTTAAAAACCGTTGATCATGATCCCCCACGAATCTTTGTTGAGAAGATCGAAGAGCTTGAATCTTTTGATGGGATTGAACTTCCCGGATCGGGCTTTACTTTTTTCAAGGCTTAAACTAAAAGGATTGACAAGTTACTTTTTTCGTCTTATTTTTTCCTAGTCAGGATCTTTATAGAAGAGTCTTAGCGATCTTGAATAAACCTTATAATCAATTGGAGTCTATATAAATGGAAAAAGCAATATTTGGGGCGGGTTGTTTCTGGGGGATTGAAGAGACCTTCAAAGGTATTAAAGGAGTTCAATCCACTTCAGTGGGCTACTCAGGCGGGGCCACCAAGGATCCAACCTATCAGGATGTGTGTAGTGGGACAACAGGCCATGCCGAAGTGGTGGAAGTGGATTATGACCCATCCGTTGTGACCTATGAATCTCTGCTTAAGGTGTTCTGGGAATGCCATAATCCCACTACACTCAATCGACAGGGGCCGGATGTGGGTACTCAATACCGATCAGCCATTTACTATCTAAGTCCAGAACAAAAATCACTGGCAGAGGCGTCGAAAGAAGAAGTGCAAAAGTCGGGAAACTACGATAAAGAGCTTGTGACAGAGATCACAGAGGCTTCTGAATACTATAAGGCTGAGGAATATCATCAGCAGTACTTTGAAAAGCTTGGACACGTGCGACAGTAAAGCAGGCCTCTGAAAATACACTGCATAACTGAAATGATTAATCTCTTGACCCATAAATCTATCCATACGGTAAATATATGCATTTAGTTACAAATATCGATCTCTCCATGAAACAGGGAAATGAAATAGAATACGCCCAAAAACTTAAGGGGGTGTATCATGAAAAGTTAAAATATATCAATAAGTTAGAGGACGTAAAAGGCAGGGAACTTTGCCGGATGCTCACTCAAACCGTCCATTCCTTGATTCAAACGGTATACAAGGAAGTCCTGAAGATCATCCCCATCGACAAAGGCCTCACAATCATTGCTCTGGGCAGCTATGGACGGGGTGAGCTGAATCCCCATTCGGACATCGATCTCCTCTTTCTCCACCAAAATGAAGAAAATCGTGAAGCTAAAGACTTTATCAGCAAGGTATTATACACTCTCTGGGATATGAAAATCACTCTGGGCCACAGTAGTCGTACTCTGAAGAATGTAATTTCCATGGCCAGCAAGGACATTACCTTTAAAACCTCTCTCATTGATCATCACCTTATATGTGGTGACTCCAACCTCTACGAATCCTTTCAGGAGACCGTAAGCAAGATATTCAAGAAAAATCGCTATAACTATTATCAGGATCTCCTGTCCAAACTGGACTATTTCAGCCAAACCCTTGGTGAGAATGTCTTACTCAAGGAACCAAACATTAAAGAGTCTCTGGGGGCCTTAAGGGGCGTCCATCTGATCCGGTGGTTGAACTATAACTTTTTCCAGGGCAGAACTTTATCTACTTTATACGATCACAATATCATGGACAAGATAACTTTAGACCGTATGGAAGACCATCTCGACTACCTCTTGTCTGTTCGCCACCAGTTGCACACCCTTGTAGGACACAAGGAAGAGTATCTCCTTCTGGAACACCAAGAGAGACTTGCCCAACACGTTCATTTGCCTGAATCTCAGGATGAGTCATCGGATGACAATCAGATCAGGCTAAAGATCGAACATTATATGCGTCAATTCTATCGATGTGCCAAAGATGTTTACAAAATCGTTGTTCAGTCCGTCGATCTATATCATTTGGAGGCGGATAAGTACCGTCAATTTGTCCGCCTACGTAAGAGACGAAAGTCTGTGAGTGACCAGTTTATGATCATCAATGGTAAACTCTTTTTTAAAAACAAGTTAGACACTATTGACTTCTCCCCATCCTTAATTATGGAGATATTCCTGACCCTGTCACGATACGGCTGTCATTTGGGGATTGAGATTGAGAACTATATCAAAAGTCGGCTGGATCGTGTGGATGATGCCTTTCATATAGACCCCATCGCTTTTTCTCACTTTAAATCTATCTTAAACGGTGAGCGAAACCTGTATCACACCTTATCCGTCATGAATCATATCGGCTTTTTGCCCTCTTACTTACCCTTCTTTAATGAGCTGGACTGTACGGTTCAACACGACTACTATCACGCCTACACGGTGGATGAACACACTCTTCAGGGAATCAAGGAGATCGAAAAACTTTATCACACTGATGATACGGGTTATGCTTTCTTCAAACACTTATTACAGCAATTAGATGGAGAACAGCGGCTTGTCCTTATGTTTTCCATATTCTTCCATGACATTGGGAAAGGGCGTCCGGGGAGTCACGTTAAAAATGGCGAAACGATGATTGATACGGTGGTGAATGCCTTCCCGATGGAGGAGTCCCAGAAAGAGACACTTACTTATCTTGTAAACGGTCATTTAATCATGGCTCATACGTCCCAACGTCGAAATATTCAGGACATTAAAGTGATCTATCACTTTGTGAATGATATAAAAACCAAAGAACGTCTCGATTTAATGCTCCTGCTGACTTATGGGGACATGTCCAGCGTGGCTCCCAAGGTATTTACTTTCTGGAAGGGTGAATTACTGAGAGAACTTTACAATAAAAGTCTTCATTTGTTGAATGATACAGGTATGCTTCCTGTCATCCAGCAAAGTGATTTAAAGTTGATCCAATCAGATATTCTTGAGGCTCTCCCTAAGAATGAGCAAACATTTGCTCACAGCTTTTTCAGTGGCATTGATCCCCGTTACTTGATAGATCATGACCTGGAGGAGATCAAATCCACCATCGAGATTTTTCAACGCCTGGAGGACAAACAGGTTATCGATTATGAGAAAAGTTTGGACTTTTACAAGTTAAAATACTACGCCAAAGATGCTTATGGGGTATTCGCACAAGTCTCCCTGGTTTTGGCCATGAACGGTATTTCCATACATAGTGCCAAGTTATACTCGAAACCCGGGGGCTATGTCATCGACACATTCACAGTCAGTTCTGTTTTTTCCGGTGACATCTCGGAGGATCGTTGGGAGTCTATTAAAAAGGATTCCCAGCAGGTCAGGGAAAAGGGGATTGAGGCGTCCGAAACCTTGTTGGAGGAACGAAGAAAGCATTTCCCACCGGTCAAGGGGGGAGTCGTGATCCCGGAAAGTAAGGTCCTCATGAACAACGATCTATCCGATCAGTTTACTGTGATCGAAATAAAGACATGGGATCAGATTGGGGTTTTATACCAAATCAGTCGGATACTCACTCTCCATAAGGTGAGGATTAAGTCGGCCTTCATAGCCACCAGGGGGAACCAGGCCATCGACACATTTTATGTTGAAGACATAAGGACTGAAGGGCAAATCACTGATGATAACCTGATCGCAAGATTGAAGGATGCTCTAATCCAGCGTTTAACAGACTATGCAAAACAAATGAATTGATGGATAGATAGTTTAATAACAATAAACACTCCGACTGTTGTTTAGAAGGACATTATGAAAGCAATGATCTTTGCCGCAGGTTTAGGAACACGTCTTAAGCCTATTACCCATGATAAGCCCAAGGCTCTTGTTGAGATCAATGGTATTCCCCTTCTTGAAATTGTGATAGAGAGACTGAAACGCTTTGGCTTCACCGATATCATCATTAACATCCACCATAAGGCTCAACAGATCATTGATTTCACCCAAACTAAAAACAACTTCCACATCAATATAGCCTTTTCTGATGAGAGCGAGAGGCTTCTGGACACCGGGGGAGGCTTAAAGAAGGCTGGCTGGTTCTTCAACGACGGCGAGGCCTTTCTCTTATGCAATGTAGACATTCTGTCTGACATTGACTTAAAAGCCTTTTATCAAAGCCATACGGATTCTGACGGCCTAGTGACCCTGGCCGTCAATAACTCGAAGAACAGTCGCAGCCTGCTGT
>CAJXGR010000079.1 GCA_913053665.1 uncultured Spirochaetia bacterium | reverse complement strand
TCATTATTATTGCCGCCCGTCCCTCTATGGGAAAGACTGCTCTGTGCTTGAATATAACTGAAAACATCGCCATGACTCATAAAAAAGGAGTCGCCTTTTTCTCTCTGGAGATGTCTAAACAGCAACTCTGTCAGCGTTTGATCAGTTCCTACAGCCGAATTGACTCCCAAAAACTCAGGACAGGCAAATTAACGGCCGAGGACTTTCCAAGGCTCACAAAGACCGTCAACCACCTGTCGAAGGCTAAAATCTTTCTGGATGACAGTCCTGCCATTAATACCCTCGAGATTCGTGCCAAGGCTCGGAGATTGGTTGCCAGAGAGCAAATCGACCTGATTATTGTGGACTATCTCCAGCTTATCGCCCTCCCGAATCGATCCAGAAGCGATAATCGCCAAACTGAGATCGCCGAGATCTCTCGTTCCTTAAAGACGCTGGCCAGAGAGTTGAATATTCCCATTATCGCCCTTTCACAGCTATCCCGTATGGTCGAAACCCGTGGTGGGGATCATCGACCCAGGCTATCCGATCTTAGAGATTCTGGGGCCATCGAGCAGGACGCCGATGTGGTTATCTTTATCTATAGAAATGAGTATTATCATCCCGATGATCCCGAGACGAAGGGAAAAGCTGAACTGATCGTCGCCAAGCAACGCAATGGCCCCACAGGAACCCTCGATCTCTCTTTCAATCTGACTCAAGCACGTTTTGATAATTTCACTTCCTACGAGGTTTAAATGAAGGAAAAGGCCTCCAAAGAACTTGTCACAAAGGCTCAGATCACTAAGATATGGGCTTCCTCAAGGGAGCTAAACCTTCAGAAGAACTATTTGTACGATATGATCTTTTCTTTATCTGAAAAGGAAAGCATGAGGGATTTAACTAAAGTAGAGGCTCACAAAGTCATAGAAAAGCTTGTTGGGCTGGGGGCTTCTTGTATCAAGTTTAGAGAATCATTAAATAGCCCTGGTAAATTTGCCAAGAGTCATTGATTTTTCTGAAAAATGCTTTATATTATAGACTTGTTAAGAAAACAATCTTCTATTCGCTAACATTATCTTATTAGAATTAACCGTTTTGTCGATAATAAAATAAATGTCCAAAAATCCAATTATGAAAACAATATACCTATTGATATTATCCAGTTTAATATTGTTAAACTGCTCCTCAAACCCAGATTTACTGATCACTGAGCTAGAAACAGCTAACAACTTTGATTTGATAGTGGATCAAGTAGACTCGGATAACTGGCGTATTCGTGAGGCCGCTATCATTGCCTTAGGACATACTCTGGATAATCGAGCTATTCCTTACCTTATAGTGGCCCTTAAAGATGAACATCCAAATGTTCGTGCGGCGGCCATTGAATCCCTTAAGCTCTATAAGTCAAAAAAGGTGGTAAATCACATCATTCACTGTTTGGACGATAAATCACCCATCGTTCGCGTCTACGCAATAGATGCCCTGGGAACTTTGTTAGGTAAAAAAATAGCGCCCACTATTTATGACATCTATTATAACGATTCCAGCGAATACGTCAAGGAATGGGCAGTCTATGTGTTAAAAAAAATGAAGGCTTGGCGATCCCGAACCAAAATAAGCAAAAGAAGGTCTCGATCCAGAAAGCCAGGTTTTGCAAAAAGAAAGAAAAAAAAGAAAAAGGTGACCAAAAGAAAGAAAAGAAAAAGGAAAAAGTTTAAACCTGAAAAAAAGAAAAGAAAAAGAACGTCAAAAATCTTACCTAAAAAGAAAAAAATAAATCGTAAGACCTCCAAGAAAAAAGCCGTTAAAAAAACAAAAGACAAAAATCATAAAACTAAAGCATCAACTAAAAGCAATCCAAAAGCTAAAGTAAATGATAAGAAGAAAAAGCTAAAGATTAATGACATAAAGAAATGACATTTTGATGGGCAGAAGTCATTCTATGGGATAAGCTGTCAAAGGGAGGGAAGATCATGACAAAAAACAGAAATAAGTCTCACAAAGGTATAAGCTTTAAAGGGGATGAGATTTCCATCCGTCCACCTAAGGTAAGCCAAAAGATTCCGTTAAGGTCCCCTGCCAAAGATCAAAAACTCACTGGTATACAAAAAATAGCCGTGTTGATGATTGCTTTAGGAAGTGAAACCTCTGCTTCAATCCTCAAAGGCCTGGATGAAATAGAAGTTCAGGCGATTTCTAAAGAAATAGCTAAAATGAATAAAGTCTCTGCCAATGAAAAAGACCAGGTGCTTAAAGAGTTCAGGGAATTATTTGTTAGCCAGAACTTTATAATAAAGGGAGGGGCAGAAGCCGCTCAAGACATCCTGAAAAAAGCCTTTGGAAAAGAAAAAGCCCATGAGATTGTTTCTAATATCAATCTGAGGTTCATTAAAAGACCTTTCGAATTCCTCAATGAGATTGAAGCTGACGAAATCGTATTACTTCTAAAAAAAGAACATCCTCAAACCATAGCCTTGACCTTATCTTATCTGGAACCTGCTCTCGCCTCCCATGTATTAAGAAACTTATTGCCATCCATGCAGGCACCCATCGCCAAACGGATTGCCACCATGAACCGATCTTCTCCTGAAGCGATAGAGGAAATCGAAAAAGTCCTTAAAAAACGATTGGCCCTTCTCTCTGAAGAACAATTCCAAAGAGTGGACGGCATCAATGTTGTTGCTGAAATACTTAATAAGCTAGATCGTGAGTCTGAAAGCCAAATCCTTGAGGCTATCGAAGAGGAAAACGAAGAACTGGCAGACGAAATCAAAGAACAAATGTTTCTATTTGATGACATCGTCCACCTGTCGAATCGGGAAATCCAACAAGTGATTGAATTGATTAGCAATCATGATATTGCCCTGGCTCTTAAAGGAGAAGAAGAAGAGCTTCGAGAGAAGTTTTTAAGCAACATGACCAAAAATAGGAAAGCTGAAATTAAGGATGAGATGAAATTACTAGGTGAAGTCCGATTTAGAGAAGTTCACAGGACTCAGCAAACCATATTAAACCTCCTGAAAGTCCTTGAAAGTCAAGGGGATGTCTACTTGAAGGATAGAAAGTCCGAAGAGTTTGTTGTTTAACATCCTAAGATGAACTTTATATTTTCTATTCGTTATTTATATACTATAACTATAGTAATAGCAATTACTATTGGGTTCATTAAAAGCACTGGTATTGCTTTTGTATTGAAAGCAAGATTACAAGGTGCTGAACAGTATGTGGGAGCTATTGCAGGTCTTCAGCTTTTACGTTCATGGGCTCCAATAACCTCTTCTGCTTTTTTTATCATAATTACTACTATTTATTTGAATGACCCACATAATTCTTATCAAAAAATCATTAGGTCATCATTAATTATCCTGATAGGAATCATTTGTAGTGCTACGTTTATATTTGGAAGTATTCTATCCTCTATAATACTATTCGATATTAGTTTACAGGTTTATTTAGAACATTTCTTTACATATATAACGTGGCTTGATTTAGGATCATTGGCTAGCAAGACCCTTTTTATGGGTTTTATACTATTTTATATCAACTATAATAAAAAAATCAGAACACTATTTGGGCATTCTATGTGCTTAAAAAGCTTTTTTAATATGTTCACTGCTTTTTATCTAGATTACTTGCACAATCTGGTGAGTTCAATGAGGAATCTTTAAGAAGTATTGATTTCAGGGATTTTTTTCTACAGCTTGCTCATGCCCCCATACACCAATAAAAAGATTTGATGTTTTCCTAAACCTTGACGATCAATGACTTGTAAAAGGATAGTATCCTATGGGTTTGACTTTTTGGATCGATTCATATTGGGCAATAATGGAAGATTAAAGATCCATTCGTTGAATTCCGTTAGGTAAAAGTGAAAACTATTAGCTTAATTTAATAATGAGTGTTTAAATTATTAACTCGTAAATTGAATGATATACATGCTATCCAATCAAAATCGCCTGGAATCAATAAAAGGGGCTTCAGCATGGCAGAAAATGATGAATTAGATCCATTGAATAATCCTGAAGGTGAGATTCCTATCGATGAGGAAGCTCAGGCTGAGCAAACCAAGATCGATGGGATTATTGAAAACCTCCTGAGTTCTATAGATTTGCCGGGCGATAAAGAGATTGATCGTAGCCCAGCTCCGGGTCTAGCCGCAGAGGATGAAAGCCAAGATGAAGGGGATGTTTTAGGGGAGGGACAATGGTTTGCTCCTGGTGAAGAAATTGACTACAGCGATCGTCCCGATCTCAAGACTGATAAGAGAAGGCGCATTACAGTAGATGATTTAGACTCATTGTTTAATGATTATGAAAGGACCATATCTGGTGGAAAAGCTGGGGATGAGCCTATTTTTGGGAAAGAAATCGAACCTGAGAAGCGGGTCGAAGACCATGAGGAGCTTCAAGCACAGAAACTTGAAACAGAAAGACTTCAAGGTTCAGGTGATACTGGAAGTCAGATTCCGACAGATGAAGAGTTAGTCACGGGAGATTTGGACTTGGCCAATGAGATGGAGAGTCCAATGGATAGTGGAGATATTGAGAGTACTAGCCCTGATGAACTAGCGATGGAGACCTTCGATTTGGGTGACGATATCGATACGGAGGACCCATCTGATAAGACGGAAATAGAGACTCAAACTTTAGATGAGCCTCTTGAGGAAGATGATTTTTCATTGGATGCTTTTGATATTGAAAAAGATATTGTAACTGAAGAGCATAAAGTTGAAAGTACAGAAGATAGAATAGATGAACTTAAGATGGAATCGGATGAGTCCATCACTGATGGAGCTGAAGACTTTTCATTTGGTGAGATTGACTTTGAAGACGAAGCCCTTCAAGCTGAAGAATCCCCGGATTCCAACGATGTGGAGACCCTTCAGGAGACGTCAACGGAAGACACTATTGGAGACAAGATGGATCAAGAGGCCTTAGAGGATATTGATGAGAAGATTCATGAAGAAGAATCTTATATTCCTGATCTAGATTTTGAAGATGTCGCTTCAAAAGAAGAAGTCGCTCCCGATGACTTTGATGATTTGGATCAATATATTGAAGAGAGGAAAAGTCCATCAACCCTCATGGAGGAGCCTGCAGAAGCTATTGGATCTCAAATGATGGATAAAAGTTCTCTGAGTGAGACCAATGAAATAGTTGAAAGCGAATTCGATGACTTAGTTCCATTGGATAAGGATTTTGAAAGAGAAGAAGCTGGAAGAAGTACTTTAAAGGAATTAGAAGGTGAGACAGCCTCTGTAAGCGATGAGTTTTATAGTATTCCCGACATGGAGTCTATTGAAGATGAGTTATTTGAAGAGCCAGAACGAGATCAGGAAGTTATTACAAATGCTGCAAGTGTGGAAACGAAGGTTGCCGAAACCTTTATCGAAGAGCCTGTAAAGGAAAGTTATTCTATACCAAAAGAAGAAGCTTTTCAGGAGCCTGATAAGCAAGAAACAGATTTCGACGATTTTGATTTACCCGAGATGGAAACACCATCAGAAATTGAAAAGAGTGAACCATCTCTTCAAACCACAGAACTGGAACCATCTATGTCTAAAACCCAAGAACCATTAACGGATAAAGCTCCTTCTGAAGAGCTTCAATTTACGGATGAAGAACAAGAAATCATATTAATGAATCTTAAAAAGCTTCCTGAACCTCTCTCTACGATCACTACGGATACGATAGTCCAGGAAAAGCTACCCATCAACGATATAAACTTTCTCACACAGAAATTGATCCATAATCCTATCCCAAGTGACGTCAAGGACTTTCTTGAGGATCGTCTTGGAATCACTATACCTCTCAGGGAAGCTGGAAGACCCCGTGCAGTCAGGAGAGAAGTAAAGTCGGCTCAGCTTGGTCCATTAAGCAAATTAGCCATTGCGGCCATCTTGATTGCCTCTTTTGGCCTAGGCTTATGGTTTTTAGCTCTCAGGCCCTATTTCCAGAAACAAGAGAATATAGAAATGGCTGTAGCAAAGATCCAGGGCGGAGCTCAGTCCTATTCAGTTAAGGATATTCAGAATATTAACTTGATGGATGTCATTAATCAGGCTATTCAGGAGAATGACATTAAGACCTTAAATCGCTTTGCAGCAGAGTTCATTAAGAAAGGAGACGCCCAAGCCCTTGATAATGCCCATATTCTGCTATTAGGTAACAACAAACCGCCTGGAGCCGAGGAAATCTCTTCCATTGAGTCATTTAACGGGACTATCAAAATTACGGATCCTTCTTTTAAGGGGGCTATTGGTCTTGATCCTTCTAATAAAGAAACTTTATTTCTCATCGTTGATATGTACTCTCAAAAGGCTATTAGGGCGAGCCGAGTCAATCCTGAGAATGTTAATAATTATTGCTCATTAGCTAAAAACCTTCTTGAAGAAAAAGATCAAGATCAAGATGATATAGAAATATTAAATCGATTAGCACAAGTCCATATCTTGTGGGGGAATCTCATCGGGAAAGAAAACAAGCCAACTGAGATCAATAACTATGATCGTGCAAAGAAGTTATACGAAAGCATTTTGGATAAAGAACCAAAGAATGCAAGTGGTTTGTATGGTCTTTTAGAGATCTATTTAGTTCAACTGAAGAGCTTGCCTCCTAATCCATCCACCAAATCGGAGAAGGATAAAATTAAAAACTATAAGGCCAATATTCATAGGGTTTATAATAATATTGAACACGCTAAATTATCAGATGAGAATATCAATAAAAAAGTCCTTTCAGAGTATGCTTATTATCTTTATAAACAAATAGATAAAAAGTTAAACAATACACAAGCCTTTAGAACTGAACAGAAAGTGATGAAAATCCTGAGCCGAGTGATTGAAAGTAAAGGCCCTATTTATCCAAAAGCTTATTTATATCAGGGATTAATTTACCAGGACAGAAATCCCAAACGAAGTGTGGGTAGGTATATTAGAGGTCTTTTTTCCTATTACGCTTTGAAATACGGAGAAGAAAAGCTCAATGAAAGAATGAATGAAGGTGACACAACAGATATGCGAGTTGAAAAACGTACAGAACTGGTAAAATATCTAAGAGACAAAGTGATTGAACCGGATACAAATATAGAAAACAATCAATTGCAATCCCGGTTTTTTAATAATATTGGTGAAAATTATCTTGTATTATCCAAAGATTTTAGAGAAAAACAGGATAAAGAACGTGAAAAAAAAGAAAACCTGGTTAAGTCGGCTGTTGAAAACTTTTATTGGGCCACTAAAAAGGATCCTTTGAATTTTAAACCTTGGAAAAATAGAGGGGATTTATCCTATTCTATGAATGTTGATCGTAAAGATAAATCATCTGCAAAGTTTATATATGCTAAATTAAACTATCTTCTAGCGGTTTTACTCCTTGTAAAGGAAAAGAGTATGGGGAAAGTGGATCTATTTAGATCATTAGATAACATTAATATTCGAGACTTTTTGGTTAAATTGCTTGGTGATGGTCAGAAGCAAAGTAGTGTCAATCTCCAAGACTTTTATAAGGTAATTAATATCAAGACCCTTCAAGATCATTTTAATATGACAAATACACCCAATAAAATTAATAAAACTTTAGTAACTGCACAGAGTCATGATCAGGTCGATCCTCAACTCTTCTACAAGATAGGTTATATCTTTTATTATGAAAAAAAATATCGTCTTGCCAGTGAATTCTGGGGGGCTATCCATGCCAGTTATAATGATACAAAATGGAAGTATAATCCTATACTGAACTACTCCTTAGCTAATAGTTATTTGAAAAACAGACGGAATACAGATGCCATCAGGTACTATGAAAAGATTATTGAGTTCTATGAGGATACAGTATACCTTTACAAAAGGAACTTGGATCCTAACAATCCCGATCAAAACAAAGTGTTTAAACGTTTGGCTTATGCCCATAATAATCTTGGAGTAGCCTATCATTTAAAGGGTCAAAAGGATCTGGCACGTTATCATTACTATAAAGGGAGTGAATATGCCTCGATGATCAATCTGAAAGGGAGATATGCTAAACTCAAGCTTAATATCCTGCGATTGAATAGAAACATTAATCTTGTGAACTACAAAAATATCCATTTGATTTCAGGTAGAAAACCTTATCAATATCAACCTAGGCCTAAGGATCCAAAAGTCAAGGGACATCTATTTCGTATTTTGTATCCCGCAGAAGAAATGATGATTGATGATCTTGATAAGTTCTTAAAAGATTGATGGGTCTATCCAATTATTTGATTTGAACAATTCATTTACAAATTACTTTGTTTTTACCTATCTTTTCAATAGATTTAAATGCTTGACAATCTATTTTCTCATTCGAATCCTTGGTCTTAAGTATTTTATAAAACTATAGAGGCTGGATAGAAGAATTCGGAGAATGGTATTACCAATGACTCAAATCTTCATTAGCAGGAAAGCCTCTTGTGACGAACTCCATATTATATAAGGAATTAACATTAGATCAGAATCTAAGTGATTGTTGCGATTTTTGGGGGATTCAAGGGGAGACTTCACTAGAGTTATTTGAGGCTATATCTGCAAAATTAGAAAGCTTAGCATTTTTGTCCCAAATAGAAGCCCTTGACCCTTATGAGGCACAGTTTCTTTATACTTTATATCTAAATGGCGGTAGGGGAACTTCTGTAGACTTTGTAAATAATAAGATACTTTCCAGAGAGGAATTGGACGGTGTTTCTCAACGTTTAAATGGTAAATATCTCATCTATATAAGAAAAAGCATTTCACAGATAAAGATTGTTGCACGCTCCTACTCAATCTATCCTGAGATATTTGATCAATTAAGAAAAGTATCTATTTTGACGTTAGTCGATTTAAAAAATACTTATCTTAAGGCTCATGAAGCTGAACAGAACTCACCCTTCTCAAGTCGTTGGCAAAAACTATTCCAGGCAAATCTTGGGCAGTTTCATAGTCAATCCTTGGGTGATACTATTCTAAAAGATGAGCTTATTGAGCATCACAAAGAGAAAAACTGTTCTCAAGGTCTGCTTTTTCATAATCAATTTTATACTGTATCACTGATTGAGCCGGATCAGATGGTGAAGCCAAATAATGATTCAAGACCCGGTCATAAACATGATCGGAGAACATTATTTATAACTCGCTTGTATCAAGTATTTTATGTGCTAAAAACAAAGGGTATCTATGTAACTCATAAAAAAGGTATCCGTAAATATGATTATAATCTATTATATCAATTATTTAATGAAGACAAGGATTATTTACAGTGTGTGTTAAAGACTTTGGAGCAATTTAACTTTGTTGAGATAACAGGTAATTGCTATCAGACAACAGGCTTGTATATCACTTTTCTGAAAATGTCTCTGGATGAAAAGTATGACAAGTTGTTAAGTTTGGATTCAAAACTGAGGAGAGTATTTAATGTCATAAAGAATCTCAAAATACAGTCTTTTACTATTTGGGATATTGCCAAGAGTTATTTTCTTCGTCGCGTTGAACAAGACGGATATTTTTCATATAATATATTGGATGACCCAGAACTCAATGAAAATGACATACATCATTGTTTGGAACGACTAGTGGATTTGGGAATCTTCATACAAAAAGAGGATGATTACATTCTCAGCCCATTGGGACAGAATCTTATTGACAATAGAAGGATCGAATATAGGGTGGGAGGTGAAAGCGATGGAATTATCGTTAATAATAACCATATACTAATAGTCTATCCTGATCAGATCAATGATTATCACTATATGCTCATTAATCTATTTGCTGATCAACTGAGTGATGGAGCCGTCTTACAGTATCAGATCAGTAAAAGCTCTATCCAAAGGGGTACTTACCTTGGCTTTCAGGCAATCGATTTCATAAAATGTCTGGAGGTCAATGGTTCTCAAGGCATACCTGATAATATTGTGTATAACATTAAATCGTGGTCTCAAAAAATCAAGAAAGTGTATGTTAAATCAATTACTGTTTTGGAAGGCCCTGAAGAAGTTCTTCACATTTTGCGAAATGACAAAAAAATAGCCGCCTGCATTGACCCAATTGGTGATCAGTATTTGTTATGCAAAAAAAATGACTTTCCACTCTACATTGACGGGGAAGACCCGATTTTTATAATGAGAGAGAACGAAGATTTACAAAATGAAAACAATAAACCTGTCACTCCTTAGGCAAGAAGACTTTTCCTATTCTATCTATATAGAACAAGGTATTTTAACTAGACTATCCGACTATTTAAGTCACCTATTTCAAGGGAATAAATATCTAATCATCACAGATTCCAATGTTGAAAAACTCTACGGCAATAATATCCTGGAATCAATGATAGAGAGTGGGTTTGAGACTTATCTGTTTGCCTTTCCAGCTGGCGAAAAACAGAAGAATATTGATACTAAAATAGACATTGAAAGTTACATGTTCCAGAAGAAGTTTGGGCGAGATAGTGTTATTATAGCCCTTGGAGGGGGTGTAGTAGGGGATTTGAGTGGTTTTACTGCGTCGACATTCAATCGAGGGATTCCATACATCCAGATACCAACGACCCTACTGGCTCAGGTGGATAGCAGTATTGGCGGGAAAACCGCTATTGATGTCTCTTACGGTAAGAATCTTATTGGCACGTTTTATCAACCTAAGATGGTGATTATTGATCCTTTGGTTTTAAAGTCCCTTCCCAATGAGGAATACATTGCCGGGATGGCTGAAGTTGTTAAACACGCTATTATTCAGGACGAATCTCTCTTTAAACTCTTGTATGATCAGTCGGATGCCATCATGAGTCGTGATATGGACGTGTTAGAAAGGATCATAGAATGGAACTGTGATATTAAGCGTAGGGTTGTGGAGGGGGATGAAAAAGAGGGAAACCTTAGAAGGATACTTAATTATGGCCATACGATCGGCCATGCTATCGAAAAGTTAATGAACTATCAAACTCTTCATGGAGAATGCGTTGCGATGGGTATGCTTGTTGAGGCGGAGATTGCCCGCATTTCAGGTTATCTGGATGCCTCCCGTGTCAAGGATATTGAGCGATTGATCTCAAGGTTTTCTTTACCTACCCGCGTTCCTACCGAGCAATCAGAG
>CAJXGR010000078.1 GCA_913053665.1 uncultured Spirochaetia bacterium | reverse complement strand
CATATAAACTAATACTATAACTGCTATTATACAGAGGGCGATAAACCAGGTTTCTCCCCAAAAAGGGGGTGAGATGGTAAACTTGATCTCAAGAACCTTTTTATTCCAGACTCCATCCTGGTTTTGAGCTCTCGCCTGAAGGATGTATTGTCCAGGAGGAAGATTGGACAGCTTAATGTAAGGACGACTGGTAAGTCCCTGCCAATCCTTATCATAGCCTTTTAACCGATAGTCGTATCGAATCCCGTTTTCGTTCTTAAAACTTAAGCCTACAAACTGGAAGGTCAGATTGTTTTCATCATAGTCCAATTTATGGTCATCACGGAATGTATAAGGAGATTTATTCAGAATGACTTTACCCAACAGGAGTTTTGGAGGGATCGTATTCTTTACATCTTTCTCAGCCACAATCTGAGTGACGCCATTCGTTGTCCCAACCCACACGTTGTCTTTGCTATCAATGAACAGAGGGGTGAATTCCCCCAATAAATTGCCGTTTAATCCATTATTGATGTTGTAAGACACAAAACGCTTGCCATCAAACTTCTCCAATGCCTTATTTGTGGCGATCCAGATCGCCCCGGTCTTCTTACTGGAACGTATTTTATAGACAAAATTGCTGGTGAGTCCATTTTCCTCCGTGTAAGTGGTTATTTTCCCATCAGGAGCCAATTTGCTAAGCCCACCCCCATTGGTACCCAGCCAGATATTGTGATCCTTATCCTCATCGATGTCCCAGACATGGTCATTGGGGAGGTTCCTGGATTTTACTGAATATTCCGTAACCTTCTGACTTTTGTGGTCGATTTTAAACAATCCCTCTAAAGTGAGAACCCATAAATTGGAAGAGGAGTCTTGAAACAGCTTACGAATCTCCTTTCTGCTAAAGATCTTATTGTTAATAAAGGGAGTAAAGGTCCTGTCTTTTTTAATTTTATAAAGTCCGTGATTGCGTGTCGCTAACCATATTTCAGCTATCAGAGGAGGTAATTGAGTCTCATCATCTTGGCTATCGCTTATCTGACTCAAAGAAAGAGCGTTTTCTTTTTCCTTTGGCTCGCTTTGACCCGGTTTTCCCTTTTTTTTAGTTTTAAGGGGTTTTTTAGGTCTTTTAGAAGGTTTTTGTTTGATCCCTTTAGAAGATGGCTTTTTCGATTTAGTTTTACTAGAATGGACTTTTTTGGGTTTTATGACCTTCATTTTGATCTTTTGGGGAGATTTCTTTTTTATTGCCGGAACGGATGGCTGCGTTTTTTTAGGTTGTTTTGTATTGACCTGAGTCTTTGCCTTAGTTTGAGCCTTAACTTTAACATTAGTCTTTACCTTAGTTTGAGACTTTGCTTTAACATTAGTCTTTGCCTTGATTTGGTTCTCATCCAGATTATTAACCTTATCCCCAACCTTTGAACCCTTAGTAGAGAGAGTTTCAGATGTGGGTTTATCTTGATCTTTGGTCTCAGGAGGCCTTTCCGACCGAGTGCTTTCATCAACCAGCAGATCTGTAAAGGCGTACTTCGATAATTTGTCTTCTGCAAAGGGGATCACAAGGCGTTTTGTGGTCTCGTTAATGAAATAAACACCTTCTGAAGTACCCAGCCAGACTTCATTGTCTAGAGGAATTGCGGACAGTATGTCTTTGCCGTCCAGGAAAAAGTCCTTGGCGTAAGGTGTGGCTTTACGTTCTGGAGACATCTTACTGATATCGTCTGCTAGAAACCATAGGTTGTTTTTGGGATCCAAAAAGATCTTCCTGACATACTTACCCCTCACCACTGTCTCAATGGAGTTTTTTATCCACCGATTATCCCGGGTTAATTGACCCACCATCCCTTCGCCTCCAAACCATAGATCGCCTGTAGGACTCTCAAGGATTGTATAAATGATCCGTTTTGACCCTCGATAACGTATATCATATTGGCGGAATTTCTCATCGGATAGTTTGGCGACCCCGCCTCCATTGGTGGAGACCCATAAGTTATTTTCGTGGTCTCTCATCAGGTGGAGGACATGATTATGAGGCAGTCCCTTGTCGGTAGAATAGTTGACTACATTGGTTCCTGTGATTTTTGAGAGGCCGTTCTTTGACCCAAACCAAATAGTCCCGTCCTTTGAGGGCAGGATGGTAGTAACGTCCGTATGGACACCGGAATATTTGGTGATCTCTTTTTCATTGAACCGAAGAAGCCCACTCTCTGTACCAAGGAGCATATCACCTTTATGCTCACTGATGGCATACACGTTCCGTTCAGTGAATTGCTTGTCCCTGTTATAATGGATGGATTTATCGCTTTTATCAGGTAGTTTATAGACCCCATCATCTGTCCCAAGCCACATGTTCTTCTTTGAGTCCTGAAAGAATGCATAGGTCATCTTTTGAGGGATGGTCATTTGTCCGAACTTTTTTATAAGTCCTTTAGAACTTAGTATACCGACTTCTCCTTGCTGAGAAACCCAGAGATTCCCCTTTCGATCACGGTAAATAGCATGTATTTTTTCATTGATGATCGTTGGTTCTATCTTTTGGGTGATTTGATTGTATCTAACGAGTCCCCGATCCGTTCCCACCCAGAGGATTTTATCTTCAACGAGTAAAGTGGTGATCATATTGCTGGGTAAGCCATCCTTCACGAGGAAAGTGTGATAATTCTGTCCATCGTAGCGACAGAGACCGGAGGATGTCCCAAACCATATGTAGCCCTTATTATCCTGAACGGTCCTATTCACTCTTAAGGATGGAAGGCCGGTGGCGGGGGAATAATATTTGAAAAAGTAGCGGAAAAAGGGAAAGGAATTGCTAGATAGGAAAAAGCAGATCAATAATGTGAGTAGAAATCTCATAATTTACTTAGCCCTATTTACTGGATTCTTTTTTGCTTTTCTGATCAGACTTTGGTTCGGTCAGCTTTTTTTCTTCAATGTCCTCTAGTTTATCACTGGTGTCCGACACAAATTCACCCAAAAGACTTCTCAATTGTCTCACTTGCTTTTGCTCTCTAGTAATCTTTTCCCTTAATTTGATGACTTCAGCCTTATCAATTTTAAATTGACTTTTTTCTGTATCAAACTTGGCCTTTAAGACTTCATACTCCCTTCTAAGGCGGGCCAGTTCGGCTTGTTGCCTCTTAAAGGACTTCTCTTTTTGTGTGATAGCTCTTTTAATCTTCTCAACCCTTGCCAAATCAGCTTTGAGTTTAAGTTGTTCCGTATTAAGATCGCTTTTAAGGGTCGTGAGACGTTGAGACTCTTTGAACAGCTTTCTTTCTTCCTGCTCCAAAGAGATTTCTTTACTCGATATGTTCCTCTGAGACTTGGTGAGACGGATAGCTTTTCTCTTTAACAAGACCTCTTGACGGTCCAGACGTTTGGTCTCGGCTTTTATCTTTTTATCTTTGGTTAATAGTGATTTTTCTTTCTCTCGTAAGCGAGCCGTAGCGGCATCCACTTCCTTTTTCCTACGGGTCAACTCATCGTTCAGACGATCAATCTTCTCTTTAAGAGCCTTCATTCTGGCCTGGTTTTTCGTAAACTCACCTTCTGACAGGCCTAGGTCGGTAAAACGCTTCTTATAATTCGCTTCTCGCTCATTAAGAGCAGCCAATTTGGCTTCATAGAGTTCTATCTGTTTTTGGAGGGTTATTTTAAGAAGGGCCAGTTCCTTTTCCCTTTTCTCAAGAGCCTTAAGACGTGCTTCTAATCTGGTCGCCTTGGCTAATAAGTCTTCGGGATTAATATAGGCGCGTATATCTGAGTCAGAGAAGACCATGACTTTAACATAGGTTTTAGCTGTATAATGAGTGGACTTATAAGTAATGATATACTGGTTGTTTATGATATGTTTGATCCTACCATAAAGTTGGGCAAAATCCGCTTTATTTTGAGTCGTAAAATAAAGACTATGGGTTTCATGAGCTATTTTTTCAAGAGTCTTTGTGTCAGCCGCTTCTCCAAAGCCGATTGTAAAGACAGGGATGGATAGATCCTTTGCCAGCTTTAATCCATCATCTAATGTGATGTTCTTAAGGTCTCTGCTAAAGGTATTTCTAAGATCATTCTTCCCATCCGTGAGGAGAATAACGGTTTTAAGACCCCTCTCATTCTGTAATATCTTAACAGACTTGTACAAGACCCCATAGAGAGCTGTATCCCCTGATGGTTTCAGCTTTTTAATGGCTTCGACTGAATCAACTCCCCGTCCCAGGTCATGGAGATTATGATCGAATGCCACCACCCTGACGTTATCAATGGTTTTAATGTTATGAATGAAGTCTAGAGCGGCCTTTTTCGCGAAGGTGAGGGGTTGATTGGCCTCATCAACGACCTTATCGGAGCCATCGAAAGCCATGCTACCACTTTTATCGATGGCCAAGACTGTATTTAATGGCATCTGGAAGTTGGTATTCTTTTTCTGGACAATGCTTATGATGTTCGTCCTTGGGACAGGCTGTTCATTTTCCTCAAGGAAAAAGACGTTGGGATCAGCGATCTCAAGGGGTTGACCCTGTCGATTGGTGACACTGACAAAGAGTTGGATCTTTGGGAGACCGTCACTCACGATCTGATTGATTTTAACGACGACATTCTGGCTTTTGGTTTCTTCTTTAAGAACTTTCCCGTTGGGTAAACGCTTCAAGATATATATCTTGTCTGGTACCTTAGGTTGAGCGAGGAAAGTAGGTTTAGTCTTTTTATCTATTGATTCAGACGTCTTGCCAGGATTTCCATGACGAACGGGGTTTGTTTGCATAGACCCCGCTTGGGGTGGGGTAACACGTTTACAGGAAATAAAAGACGATGACAAGGTGGTGATAGCCAGGAACAAAATGAAGGAGTGCAACGTTCTCATTTAATAACCTTCATGTCAAAAATTAGAAGAGACAAGAATCTTAAATATAACAAAAATAGACTGCCAAACCAATAAAAAACAATAATATTTTCTAAGCAATGTTTCACTTATAGAAGGTTGTCTAAAAGTTTATAACTTGTCACCTGTAGAGACGCATGGCCATGCGTCTCTACATTGGCTACGATAAGCCATAGAATCCCACTGAAAAGCTCTTGACTAATCCCTTAAAGATCATTATCTTAAGGGGCAGCAGGATTTGGAAATCGCTATGGAACACCTCTTAATCGGCATCTCAGAAACAGAACGGGACCAAACAAATGACATCCATCGCTTTCTGAATCACCATCTCCCTCATATCCAATGGGACTTTAAATCGTTTAATGACATCGTCCCTGAGAAGATTAATCATCTGTTGACTGACGCAGAAATTGACTTGTTTGTCTGCTCCTACCAGAGAATCGTCCCTCAGTCCACTCAGGATAAAACCTGTTTAACAACCACTTTGCCTAAGCTCAAGGACATTGTACAGATCGAGGATCCATCAAAAGAAGTTATTGAAAGTCCCTTTGGCAAGTATAAATACGCTCTTAAGTTTCTAAAGAACCGTACAGATCTCATTGATCTCTTCTCCCCCTATTTTGGGAAGGTGTGGCTCATTGGGGCTGGAGCTGGAAACAAGGAGCTTATTACTGTTAAAGGCCGTAAGAGAGTGAGTGAGGCCGATGTAGTCATATCCGATTATCTATTGGATCAAGACATCCTAAAAAGCTATACTGGGGAACATACTCTCATTGTGCCTCTTACAAAATATGGGAAACGAATTAAGAAGAATCACGTGTCCCAGGGCAATATCAACGAGACCATCTTACGCTATGCCTTGCTGGAAAAGAAAGTTGTCCGTCTAAAAGGTGGAGATCCCTTTGTCTTTGGGCGAGGTGGGGAAGAATGCGAGTACCTCCTCCCCTATGGGATAGACTATGAGGTGATTCCGGGTATTTCCGCTATGCTCAGTGCTTTGAGTTATGCTGGTATTCCTTTGACTCACAGGGATTATAATGCGGGTTTCATTGTGATTACTGGTTATAGAAGGGAGTGTGAGGAAAGTCATGAGTGCTATCAACGGATCGCACGGAAGATCAACTTTGCTTTAGAAGCTGATCTTGTGGCCATATTGTTTATGTCCTTAAGTAACTGGAATCATTTCGCTCAGCTCATCACCTATCAGGAGGCCCCTGTGGCTTTCATTGAGTCGGGAGCCTATCCCAGACAAAGAGTCTTTCTTAGTGAGGTCCATAAGGCCCAGTCACTTATAGAAAAAGAAGACTTTAAATCTCCAACTCTCATTGTGGTTGGAGAAAACGTTCAGGTAAGAAATCATCTTAAATGGTTTGAACACCTGCCGTTATATGGAATGAGGATATTGGTGTTTGCTTCTGAAAAGCTCTCCGTTGAGACAAGTGATCTATTGAATGATCTGGGAGCAGACTGCAGAGGTTATGAATTATACGATCTTGTCCCTGAAAGGATAGACCAAGTCTCTCCCTACTTAAAAGGTCTGTCCAACTATGATTATATCGTCATCACCAGTCGCAACGCCATTGACATCCTTCTCTCTGACCTCAAAGCCCTCAACATCGACATCCGGACGCTCCCGAAGATTATTGTCACGGGAAAAAAGACAGAAGGGGAGTTCAGAAAGCTGGGTATTATCCCTGATATTGTCCCAAATAGCTTCTCTACGGATGGAATCATTGATAGTCTTTCTCAATTGGATATAAAGGGAAAGCGTTTTCTCTTTCCCAAGAGTAGCCTGACCAAAGGGGTGCTGAGTTCTTATATCCGTGAGATGGAAGGGATTGTCGATGATTTTATATTGTATAAAAACGTCCCCAAAAAACTTTCAGAGATTACCCAACAAGATATCCTTGACTTTAAGGCCCATTATATTATCTTTACCTCTTCCTCCAGTGTAGAGTACTATTTTAAGAGTCTCTATGATCTAAACCATCGATTCATACCGGTATCTATAGGGTCAAAGACCTCACAGGCATTAAGAGACCGTGGTATAGAAGATGTAATGGAAGCTAAATCCTTTACCACTAATGGAATTAAAGACCTGTTTCTAAGAGATATAGCAAAAAGTCCTATGGTCCATTAGATTAATCGGTAATGATGATTGCCTGTAGGGGCAGGTTTTAAACCTGCCCCTACAGGCAATTGGGCAAACTCGTCAGTGATTCGCATATCCCTACCACAAAGGAGTCTGGAAAGATGCCCTATGATTTTAGCAAACGCCATCCTGAAGTCCATGAAGAGACATTCATTGCCGAGGGGGCTCACATACTGGGCCGTGTGATCCTTGAGAAAGGAGTGAGCATTTGGCATAATAGTATTTTGAGAGGGGATATTAATGACATCATCATTGGTGAAAACACGAATATCCAGGATAGTTCAGTGCTTCACGTGTCCAATGAGTTCAAAGTCATTGTGGGAAAAGGGGTGACGGTAGGTCATAACGCCACACTTCATGCTTGTACGATTGGCAATTACTGTCTCATTGGCATGGGAGCTATTATTATGGATGGTTCTGTGATTGGAGAGAACTCCATGGTTGGGGCGGGATCTCTTGTTCCACCCGGTAAAAGCTTTCCAAAGGACTCTCTCATCACGGGGTCACCCGCTAAATTAACGAGACTTTTAACTCAAAAGGAGATAGAATACAATACCTATCTATCCAAGAAGTATCTTGAAGTGTGGAAAGCCTATGTGACCAGTGGTATCCCGGCTTTCACCGGCACTAGAGAGAATCGTCTCCCCTATAACTAGCTATGAATGAACATATACTGAAACGTTTTTAAAATGCCCGTTTTTGGTCGTTTCGACAAGCTCAACGGCCAATCTGTTCCCTGAGCTTGTCGAAGGGGACTATGACAAATCATAATCCGTTCAGTATAGTTCAGTACACTCAGGGTGATAGAGGAAGGAAAATCCGATTGAAGCAGAGGAGTAAGAAATGTTTCGTTTTTGGGGAAAATATAAAGAATCTAAGGTTCACTTATTAATATACCACTCTCTGGATGTGGCATCCGTTGCCCACACCTGGCTCAATAATAGTCCAGTACTAATTAAGAAGTTTCAACAGCTTTTTAATGTCCTTTCAGAAGAGGATATAATAAACTTTATATCCTGGATAACATCCATCCATGACATTGGAAAACTCTCTTATGGTTTCCAGAAAAAGGTTCTGGAAGCAGTCAATCAATTAAAGACTCCTCTAAAACCTGTTCTATACCACAAACCCTTTGATCACGGAGCCTTTGGAGCATTCTGGTTGAACCAAAGCCTAAAAAAGAATCAATTAACAATCTTTCCTCATCCACTTGAGGAAAAAGAAACGTTATTCTGGGAATCCCTCTTCATGGCAAGCTGTGCCCATCACGGGAGATTTTATTCTCCCAGTGACTATGGTAGAACAGTCAAAAAAGACTACCTAAAAGAGCTTGATGCCGACTTAGACGGAATCCGTCTGGACTTTATTAACGAAATCACTGAACTATTCCCCATTCCAAAGATTAAGATTATGCAAAGTCCTACTCTAGCCCGAAGTGCTTTTTTAGCCGGCTTCATTTCTGTCTGTGACTGGCTGGGATCCAACACCAATTACTTTGAATATGTCAGTGACAAAGTTGATCTTCAAAAATACTTTAATGACTCCTGCAGTAAAGCTAAAAAGGTTTTAAAGGATAGTGGTTTGCTTGATAGCGTTAAAAATACAGCACTTAATGAGGTTAATAAAGTGTTCCAACTGGACTTTAGACCTATCCAAGCTGAAATGAATAGACTGACTAATCCCTCTGGCCTTGTGATAGTTGAAGCTCCAACGGGAGAGGGGAAGACAGAAGCCGCCTATTTATGGCTTTATGACTTACTGAGCAAAGGAGCCATTCAAGGGGCCTATTTTGCTTTGCCAACCAGAGCTACAGCCAATGCTCTTTATGATCGTATCAAAGATAATTTTCTTAAAAGACTTGTTCCAGACGGTCAAATCACCCTTGAGTTAGCTCATTCATCCAGTTGGATCAAAGATAGTTATATGGAGACCTTTAAAAGTTCGTCTAACTCATTTAATGACCCTACTAATCCTGAAGCTAGTGTGGTTTCCTCTGAATGGATGAGGAGTTCTAAAAGAACTCTTCTTTCATCTTTTGGAATTGGCACGGTGGATCAGGCTATGACCGCTTCCCTCAAGATAAAACATTTCTTTGTCAAGTTCTTTGGCCTTGCAAAGGGGGCTGTGGTCTTTGATGAGATCCATGCCTATGACTCCTACATGGATACTATTATCAACCGTTTGTTAGAATGGCTTGGAGCTTTGAATGTGCCTGTTATACTACTCTCTGCTACCCTTCCACTCAGTAAAAAGAAAGAGTTTATTAAAAGCTATTCAGGCCAGTCTGTTCAATTAAGTTCTGAAGAGTATCCGCTGATTACTACTTGTCTCAACGATGTTCAGGAAATAGGTGGAATGGATGCCGTCATGAATAGGGTTATAAGTCTGGATTACAAAGAATCTGAGGACTTAGAGGGTATTAAAAACTTAGTATTTAGCAAAATACAGCATGGTGGATGCCTTTGTGTGATTACCAATACTGTGAGACGATGCCAGGAACTTTATTCTTATCTGAATGACTCTCTGGATGAGGATACCGATATATTAGCATTTCACTCAGCTTTTACAGTTTATGATAGAAAAAACATAGAAGATAAATTGATTCAATGCTATGGTAAAGATAGCAAAAACCGACCACTCCAAGGGCTTGTGGTGGCGACACAGGTGGTTGAGCAGAGTTTAGACCTTGATTTCGACTATATGATCTCAGATATTGCCCCTGTTGATCTCATTATCCAGAGGGTGGGTCGTTTACATCGTCATCAGAACAGA
This sequence comes from uncultured Spirochaetia bacterium, assembly GCA_913053665.1. Taxonomy (GTDB): domain Bacteria; phylum Spirochaetota; class UBA6919; order UBA6919; family UBA6919; genus CAJXGR01. The sequence continues at coordinate 1,403 of CAJXGR010000078.1, read as the reverse complement.
CAACGACCCAAAGGATTGGATACCCCATCTCTCACGCTCCTGATTGATCCTCTGATTCCAGGATTTTACGTCTATCAGAATACCATTATCCTGAAAACTATGCTGGCTTTTGAAGGTAAAAGTCAACTTAAAACACCTTCTGAAACGAGGCAATTGGTGGATCAGGTCTATACAGACTCTCCTATTCCTGAACAAGACCTTCAGATCTCTTTGGGAGAGTATCTTTTGGACTTCACCCAATCCCAAATTGCTGAGTGGACCAAAAAAGATATGGATGAAAAGGACTATATGATCAGTCAGGCCAAGCAATTTTATTTACCCGAAGCATCAGCGGATAGAATGATTTACACAGAAGCCTTTGCCGATGAGGATTCTAATGAGGCTCATAAGATAAAAGCTCTTACCAGACTGGGAGAAGAGACCATAAGCTTTCTCCTTCTAACACTAAGAGAGGATAAAATCTATAGCTCTGACCATCAAAAACTCTTTGAATTACAAGATAATCAAATCCTTGTAACCAGTGATTTGTCACAGGCTAAAACAATGAACAGTTTATTCTATTCAAGTCTCAGTCTAAGAAAAAGCAAATTCCACCAACTGAATGATCAAAGACTCCATGACTTAGAAAAACAAATAAAAAAAATAATAGATCAAAAACTGTCATACTTTAAATCGAGCGATGTATTATTATACAAGGATGACATGAACATTAGGTATAGCCCATATTTGGGATTTCAAATCAAAGGAGGTTCAAATGACCTATAATTTATTAAATGAAAAGTGGTTAGAAGTGGAGACCTTGGATCATCAAAGTAAATGTATATCACTCAGTGACTTTGTCAGACAGCCTGACGTCTACCGTGATCTGATGTTTCCTTTTCCAGGGCATAACTTAGCGGTGCTCAGATTTCTCATCAGCCTCATCTATGCTTTCCACCAACCGGAAGATGAGGAGGAGTGGAAAACCATGTATGAAAGCAATCCCTTTGAGCCTGTGGATCAGTTTATAGAGACCTTTGAGCCTTATCTTGACCTATTGGACAAGGACAAGCCTTTTATGCAGTCGAATAAAATCGTTGAAACAAAGGATAAAGTAAATCCCGTGAATAAAATACTTTCCCAATTACCTGCAGGAACAGGATCCACCTTTTTTTTCCACACAATTAATGATCTGAAGATAGATCTAAAGAATATACCACCTATACTCCTCTCAGCCAATCTTTACGTTCCCCTTAAAGCTGGTTCAGGGTATTACAAAGCCTTAAATTCAATACCTCTATACTTTTATCTGGGAGGCAAAAATCTCAAAGAAACTTTACTGGTCAATACTCTAACCAAAAGCTTTTTGAAAGACTCAGTCATAGACTCAGGATTTTCTGCTGGTGTAAAAGGTCTTGACGACA
>CAJXGR010000077.1 GCA_913053665.1 uncultured Spirochaetia bacterium | reverse complement strand
ATCCCTTCTACTTCAATCACCTCATCTGTAATAGCCTTATCCGTTGGCTCCCCATCTCCTCTCTCCACCATTTTATCGATAGGCTTATCAACAGCAAAGGCCCATCCACTCAATGTTAAGCATAAAATTAATATTAGAAGACCTTGAAGTCCATTTCTCATTTTCATGTGATCACCTTCAGTTATATTTAGTCTAGCTATAATGTAATCTAAAAGACCTGTTGGGTCAAGAGAAAAAAAAACTTTTTAATGGATCGTGTTTGTGATTTTTGTCAGGCAGAATAAGCAAGACAGTCTTTGTTGACGTTCAAGGCAGATTATGAGGCCATCAGCATTCTCAGAACACCGACCAGGATTAAGACAACCCCAATAATGGCGTATAAAATCCCCTGAGCACGTACGGCCTCAAGGATTCTTTTATCATCAAAACTCTTTTTGGATCGGTAAATATCAATCATTTTTTCGGACATCACAAACAAAACAGGGTGTATTTTAGCTTTTTGAAAGTATAAGCCATTACGGATGGCTAAAACTATCAGAAATCCTCCCAGCCCCCACCATAGAACAAACTCACTCATTTAAAGCCCTCTTCTCATGGATCCCAAACGAATCCTCTTCGCCTTTAATCATCAAATAGTTTTGTCTTCAGTCCGTCCAAGCTGACCTGATTGTTCTCATGCTGATATTTGTCAATACCCTCATCTCCCTTTTTGAGAGACCATTTAGTTAACGTATCCCGCTCGTCTTTAAACTCATAGTAGGGTACAGCATAACCACATGAGTCCTGGACTGAGTCAATATGGATCACGATGATTTGACGTTCACCAACCATACTCTGGAAGAAGGAATGCCAGTGATCCCATTTGGCATCCCGTGGATGAATCATCTCACCCCGTCCATAGAGCCTTAGAATAAGCGGTTTTTTAGTAAAACTGCAGAACATGATGGTGAGACGACCATTTTCCTCAATGTGGGAGGCTGTTTCGTTGCCACTACCGGTCAGGTCAAGGTAGGCAGCGGTATGATCATCTATCACGCAAAAGCTGTCCAATCCTTTAGGGGATAGATTGATCCGTCCGGTTTCAGGGGCTGTAGCCGTGAAAAAAAGCTTCTGTTCCTTGATAAAGGCTTTATGAGACTCATTCAGGCTGGAATAAAGTTCCATGGATTCTCCAATGTATCTATACTAAAACGGGTAATCCTACAACGTTTAGTGGTAACCATTTCGTTATGAGTTTATTTGAATCGCTTCTTTTTCACCATCTTTAGCCGTGTTATGTTCTATCAAAAAATCAATTAGCTTGTTATGGAGTCGTCCGTATTCCAAGGTGTCCAATGTGGTGTTTTGAGATAAGGCCTTTTTGGCTTCTTCAAAAGGTATTTTTGCATGATCGGCATATCGCTTGTATTCAAGATCCATATCTTCATCAGTCACTTCAATCTTTTCCTTTTCAATAACGCTTTGGCGAATCAAATCAAACTGAATATCCTTTAGAGAAGACTCTCTCATCTCATCCTTTATCTCATCCAAGGATTTCCTGATCATTGCAAGATAGTGTTCCAAAGAGACGTTCATTTTCTCTAACTGCTTTTGCATGGTTCTTAGATTTTGGTTGATCCGGTTCTCAACCACCGCCTCTCCCATGTCAAATTGAGAGTTAGTGATTATTTCCTCGACCAATGCACTGAATGTCTCTTCTCGCTTTTTTTGATTGACCGTTTCCTCAAGTTTGGTTTCAATATCTTTTTTAAGGTCATCCAGCGTGTCAAAGTTATAGTCTTTAGCCAGCTCATCATCCATATCGGGAAGGTCTATATAATTGATCTCCAGGATTTTAACATGAACATATCCATCCTTCCCCTCCAAGGCTTCCACTCCATAGTCCTCAGGGATTTTCATCCCAAAGTCTTTCTCATCTCCCACTTTCATGCCCAGCAATTGATCCTGGTGGGGTCCAAACCATTCATCATTACCATTCAGATTAATATGGCGTAAAAGGTTGTTATCCTCGTCCTTTGCGACCAGATAAAAATTACACTGAATCTGAAGAAGATCATCCGTCTCAGCCGTATCATTTTCCTTTTTAATGACTTCTGCTTCACGATCTTGCAGCTTTTTCAACTCTAAATCAACGTGACTTGCATCGTAATAAAAAGTCTTGGCGGTAACGGTTAAATCTTTGTATGGGCCAAGCTCTACTGTTGGGTAGACTTCCAAAACGGCCTGGAACGACAGACTTTCATTTTCCTGAAGTTTCGTGTAGACGTCTGTCACGTTTTCAATGTCAGGGGACGAAACAATGTTCAGCTTATCCTTTACGATGGCCGTTTCAATGGCTTGATTCAATATTTCTTCAAAGGCTTCATTCTTGACAGTATCTTCATAGCGTTGTTTCAGGATGCTTTTAGGGACTTTACCGGGGCGAAATCCGGGTAGTTTGACTTTCGCACCAATTTTCTTATAGGCCTTATCAAAACCCTGGTTCACGTCGGAAGCTGTTATATCAATAGTTAGCTTGACTTTAGCATTCTCTAATTTCTCAACTTTAGATTCTACACTCATAAAAGTCGGTTCACCTATATTAACGTTTCTTGAAATATTAAATGATGAGATAGGTCTATTGTACCATTCAGTGTACACCACAGCCTATGAAGAAAAGAAAAATGAGCGGGAAACGGGACTCGAACCCGCGACCTTCACCTTGGCAAGGTACTGTTCTACCGCTGAACTATTCCCGCTAGTATGGATGCGAGAGGGGGGACTCGAACCCCCACACCAAAGGCACAAGATTCTAAGTCTTGCGTGTCTACCAATTCCACCACTCTCGCTGGTTTTATAAGTGATCCTGTCACTCACAACTTATCTATTGAGCCGTGCAGGGGTCGAACCTGCGACCTACTGATTAAGAGTCAGTTGCTCTACCAGCTGAGCTAACGGCCCTCTACATTGCCTAACAGCAGTCTGATACGGATACTCCATCTCAATAACCGCCATAAAGCCTTTAGAGATTGCGCCCGGAAGGACTCGAACCTTCAACCCTCTGATCCGAAGTCAGATACTCTATCCAATTGAGCTACGAGCGCCTTTCACAATCAGTGGTAGGGGCGACCCGTCGGGTCGCCCCTACCACCATTCCAAAATGCTAATCGTCTGGGGGACATGAGGGGTTCGAACCCTCGACCCCTGGAACCACAATCCAGTACTCTAACCAACTGAGCTAATATCCCCATAAATGGGCCGAGCAGGAATCGAACCTGCAACCTACGGCTTAGAAGGCCGTTGCTCTATCCAATTGAGCTATCGGCCCATGGATTCTATGTTCTCAACGCCATCACCCATTGGATAACATCGATTTCATCACGCCAATCTCGGAGCGAGAGGACTCGAACCTCCGGCATCTGGTTCCCAAAACCAGCACTCTACCAACTGAGCTACGCTCCGTATATCTTTTGATTTTTACAACACCTTAATTCAAACGATCCTCTAAAGTGTCCCCAAAAAATATCATTTTTTACTTTAAAGTCAACTAATTTTCCTTGCCGCCATCGAGTTATTTTATTCTCTTGGATAATTGTTCATTCCAATGGGTCAGGACAGACAGAATGTCCGTCCTACTGCCATATTAACCTATCATAGGCCAAGCATTCTTGTCTGGCTCATCGTCCTGGGATCTCTGTCTTTCAGGATAGCGGTCAAACTACTTCATAATAGTTAGTTAGAAACATCCATCTGCCTCCTGCCCCAATATCTTAAATGCCAGGGTTCCCAAATATAGCCTTTTATTTTATAATTCCTTTTGGTGTAGGAAATACGGATGCCAAAGCGGTGAGCGTTTTTCTTAATCCATCTGTAAGTCTTTGTCTTAGATAGTGACTGAGTGAGTTGATAGCCAACAGCTCTGGTGGTGATATCCGCCACAGTCCCTAGCTGATGCTCCGAATGACCGGGTTTTGCACTGCTTCTCTGTTTTGGACCCACCAACCTCATCGTCCTCTTATAAGGTATTTCCTGGTACAGAGAGGATCGAAAGCAGGACAACAGCTTAATCTCCACACCATCCTCCTTTGCCTTATTAGCCATCGCTATAAACGCTTTGAGGGCCTCTTTTCGTAATTTCATGACTCGCGTTCTATAGGCAGGTACACGATATTTTACAGGGACAACCTGCAGATCCTTTGCCTGATAGTCTAAAGGTAGAGGATGAGTTCTATCCACCAGCTCCTGGCCTATAACGATACTTCCATTCTTCATCTTTTGTCTGGCAGGAAGAGGCCCAAGATCCTGAAGGGGGACAAAATAAGCCCTCCCTTTCATACGAATCTCACCAAAATCATAAGACCTTTTGGGGGACGTGTACAGCTTTTTTATGATGGTTAATTTCACGCCACGATTCAGCCTGAAAGATGCTTTTCGGCTTTTCATAGAGGGCTTTAGGTAGACCGGTGTTTTAGTGCAAACAACTTGTAGAACAGTGTTATCGCCTGACTGAAGAGGTGATTTCTTGTGGGTATCAGAGTTTGGACTCATTGAAATCCCGGGACTCTCAAGGGGCAGGGTCTTATTCTTGTTGCTAGAGGGTGGATTTGAGCAAGCTGCAATAAATATAAGTCCTGTTATATATATTTTAAGGAATTTCATGATCATCAGATTTTCCCCGTTTCATTGGATGGTATTAATATTTTCAAGCTTCTGAAAGATAAACATTCGTGTGGAAATTGGCAAATAGACGTTTAAGAAAATCAGGGATTGACTTAGCTAAAAAGGATTATTATTATTTATGAATTATTTTATGGGATCTAGCAACATTTGTTTATATTCATAAGCCTTAATCCCTTTAATTTTGAGAGGTGAACAATGAAACAACGGGCCATCAAGTCGTTCATTGGCTTTATACTGATCTTACTGAGTGTGAGCCTTATAAGTCACTGTGGGAACTCCGGAACCCGTGGTGGGGCTGGGGAAATAAACCCACGTGGGCCAATAGACGAGCCTCGGGACGATAAAAATTACAAGATCCAGTTTTATCGCGTTCAAAGTTATTCTTATCGTAAAAAAACCTATCGATTCCTGAAAAAAGACCTCCTCAAACCCCAAGACATTGAGTCCATAGGGTTTTACTATAAAGTCTTTTACGATAAAAAAAGCAATAAGATCAACCGTATCGAATACTATGAAAACCATCAGATCAGTCGAAGTACTAATTATATATACAATAAACGGGGTCGAATCAAGCGTTCAGAAAGCTATGGATCCAACAGGCAACTCGATATTATTGGCCGATACAAGAAAAACGTCCTGGTCTCCAGAAAAAAGGTCAACTCCAATAAAGATGTCCTCTTGAAAAGCAAGTATCTTTATAAAAAGAAGGGAGTTAGAGAGATATGGTACACACCCTTCAAGTTAAAGGCCCATGAGATCCTGTTTAGCAAGTTCAACAAGCCGGCCCGTTACGCCTATTATAAAAACGGGGTGATCCGAACTACCGTAGACTATCACTATTTTGATGAAGGTAAAATCTTACGGCGAAAGGTATTCTATAATCAACGGCGTCGCGTCATACAATATATACTCTATCATTATACCGACAATGAAACCCTTAAATCCACTCAAAGCTACATCCATAGAAAGCTTAAGACCACTACCCGCTTTGATGCCCAGGGACGACCCTATCGAATCGAAGAGTACCAGAGGAAATCCGTTGTTGCCTACTCTGATATTAAGTATAGAAAAGACGGAAGAGAACAAATATGGTTCAATAAAAATGACCATAAAATATCGGCCACCCGATACCATCCGGATGATCAGATTAGAGATGAAGTTCTCTATGATAAAACAGGCCGGGAAAAGAAAATCACCCGCTATTTCTATACAAAAGGCAAGCTGCGAAGAGTTGACGTCACAAATGGCGACAATAAGCTTATAAAGCGAAATATATACGACGAAAAAGGTCTCATGACTCAAAGCGAAATCTATAAGAATGGTGATTTAGTCACCTACAATAAATACCGTTACAATAAAAGTGGCCTCCCCTTTGAGAGACGATTATTTACACCCGGCAACCGTCTCCTGGGTCGCTGGACGTATAAATACAATAAAAAGAATCAGGTCATCGTGGAAAACCTTTTTCAGGGCAAACAAATATTCAAGACCAACGCCTATGTCTATGATAACGATGGGAATAGACGGGTCGAAAAGGTTTTCAAGAAGAAATACGGCAAGATAGCATTAGTCCAAAAGAAATACTATGATAGAAAAGCCCGGCTCATAAAGATAGAATATGGCTACAACGAACGAAGGACTAAAACCTTTGTCTATAAGTACTATCGGAAGGGCCCCTTCAAAAGAAAAAAGGTGGGACCCTATAAAGGCAAGCTCGCCAGGGAAACAACACTGGACAGAACAGGGAATGTGGAATTACTTCTATTGTATTACTACAACCAAAAGGGGCAAAAGAAAGAGACACGTGCCTATGGTCGTGGGAACCAATATCTTGGCCTATCTGAGTTTTTCTATGACTCGAATGGCTGTTTAGTCCAGGAAGATCGCTATAATGATCACACCAAACTAACTGAGAAAGTTCATTATAAACCCTGCTCCAATGCACCGGGTCAGGTCGAAAAAGTCTCCACTCCGCACTAATTTAAATATAAAGGTGTATTATGGCGAAAATTAAAACTGAAGCACAAATAGAGAATATAAAGTACAGCAGTCAGGTCTTGGCAAAACTTCTCATAGAACTCAAAAGTTTCGTTAAACCCAATGTCACTCTCCTTGAAATCGATGGGTTTGCTGAAGACTTCATTATGTCCCACAAGGGGCTTCCTTCATTCAAAGGGTTTCAGGGCTTCCCGAACACCACTTGTATCTCAGTGAATGAGAATGTTATTCATGGCATTCCCACCAACAGCCCTCTGAAGGAAGGCGACATAGTGGGAGTCGATGTGGGCATGATCTACAGGGGGGGCTACGGGGATACCGCCTATACCTACGCGGTGGGGGAGGTGAGTGAAGCAAAGAAAAAGCTTATGGAAGCCACTGAAGCATCCCTCTACAAAGGTATTGAACAAGCTGTTCGAGGCAATCGCGTGGGTGACATCTCCAATGCTATCCAGGCATTCGCTGAGGCTAAAGGTTATTCCTTGGTGAGAGGCTATTGTGGACATGGCGTGGGTCTGGATGTTTGGGAGGAACCCCCTATTCCTAACGTTGGGAAGAAAGGTTATGGTCCTAGGCTTAAATCCGGCATGGTGATCGCTATAGAACCTATGGTCAATATTGGTCACCATGAGATATTTGTCAATAAAGACGGCTGGACCGTCACAACAAAAGACCTGATGCCTTCAGCTCATTATGAGCACACTGTATTGATCCAAAATGGTTCTCCCCAAATCCTTACAAGACTGGATTAAGGCCTAGGCGAAGTGAGGTGCCATTGTAGGGACGGGGTAACCCCGCTCCTACAATACAATGCAGTCCTCACCATGACAATTCTATTGAGTTCATTATAGGCTTCCTATGAAAAAAGCCAAACACACAGGGCGGCTCAAAGGGCCGCGTAAAGCTGTTGTACTGCTCACCCTTATCGGACGGTCTTTCACACCTAAAGTATTTGCCTGCCTCAGTCCAGGAGAAAGGGAAAAGCTGTTGACCGAAAAGAAACGGATGGGGAAAGCCTCCCCCTCAGAGAAATCAGCGGTCTTAAAGGAGTTTAGTTCCTTAATGAGAAGGAACAAGGCCGTAATTAAGGCTCCTAATCTTTCACTCACAATAGCTTTTGCTCTATTTACCTTCGTTGTCTTTCTCATCTACCTGACTGAATACCGAGTCCGTGGTCTAATGCCTGTGACTCACATCATGGATATTGGCGGTGTTTATCTTCTTATTTTCCCTGCCTTAGTCTACCTTAGCCCTCAATACTTTGGTGAGAGATTCTTTCGCATGACGTTTCAGTCAAGACGGCGTGTCACTGATACCTACTACGCAATGGCTGGGGCCGCACTCTTGTTCGCCCTGATGACTTTAAACACTTATATGACGTCACAGCCTCTCCAAGCAGAAGAAAAGGGGGGATACCTTCTTGTATTACTTATGATAGCAGGGTTTTTCGCTCCCGTAATCGAGGAGTTCGTCTTTAGAAAGATGATACATGGTTTCATCAGAGGTAAGAGCAACCTCTATGCGGGAGCGGTCATATCGTCTCTGGTCTTTGCCTTTGTCCATCCACCTTTTAACCCCATCACCTTCATCTCCTACTTTCTGGCAGGTCTCGTCCTTGTATTTCTTTACGAACAAAGGGGTAACCTTTACGCTCCCATCATGGCTCATTCAGCCGGCAATTTACTTATGATACTAGTCGAAATCATGACCTAATCTATCATATTGAGGCTTTCAATATACCTTTCAGCATCCAGTGCGGCCATGCACCCAGACCCTGCCGCCGTAATCGCCTGCTTATACAGGGGATCCTGTACGTTACCACAGGCAAAGACACCCGCTACACTGGTCTCTGTCTCTCGATGAGGGTTCTTTTGAGTGATGACAAAGCCATTGGCATCCAAATCGATCTGACCCTTGAATAGCTGGGTATTGGGCGTGTGTCCTATGGCCAGGAAAAAGCCATCACAAGGCTCTTCATGCCTGTCACCGCTCGTCACGTCTTTTAGTATCACACCATTGACCTTCTTGTCCTCAACCCCTAAAACCTCTTCGATCACGTGATTCCATACGACTGAGATGCCATCTGCCTTAAACAGTCTGCTCTGGAGGATTTTAGAGGCACGCAATCGATCGCGACGATGAACCACTTTAACCTCACGAGCAAACCTCTTCAGGAATATGGCTTCTTCGATGGCGGAGTCTCCGCCCCCCACCACAACGACCTTCTGATCCCTAAAGAAGTAGGCATCACAAGTGGCACAGGCGGATACACCGTGACCAATAAGCTTTTGCTCGCTTTCCAGGCCCAAGTAATTGGCAGAGGCTCCTGTGGACAGGATCATTGCTTTGCATTGAATCTCTTCACCCTCTTCAAGAGTCACTTGAAAGGGGGTTTTGCAATCGACCTTAATGACATTCCCTCCCATAATCTCTGCGCCAAACTTGACAGCCTGCCGTCTCATGTTTTCAATGAGCCGGGGGCCGATGAGTCCATCAGGAAATCCGGGGAAGTTCTCCACATCTGTCGTGGTCATCAATTGCCCGCCGCTCTCAAGTCCTTCAATGACCAATGGTTTCAAGTCAGCCCGTGCGGCATACAATGCCGCAGTGAGTCCTGCCGGCCCGGACCCTATGATTATGACCTCTCTAAGCATCTTGCCTCCAATCCTATAATTTACTACATGAGTTTTATTTATCCAAGTACGGAGAAGTCCTTTGCAATGGCATGAGCCAATAAAGTCATTCTTGCAACTGCTTCTAATCTTTCGGCGACTCATTTCCTACCGAGATAGCTGAGGTACTTCGCCGAGATAGCTGAGGTGCTTCACCGAGGTAGCTGAGGTACTTCGCCGAGGTGGCTTTCACTTCTTACTGAGAGATGATCCATTTCCTGCCAAGAAACGATTCACTCCCTACCGGGAAGTGGGTCGTTCTTTTCTTTGTCAGCAGATAACCTGCATCAGCAGATGGCCTATTCTTTAAAAGATATCCACTTTGGCAAAAGCTTTTTAATAATAACTCCCTAAGGTTTAACCTATCAAAAACTCAAGATGATTGTCCATCTCCTCGGCTGAAAACATGTCGTAAATCATCATCAATCCTCGGATCATATTACCTATGGATGCTCCTTGCTTGATGTAGACAAGGCCAGAATGAAGATACCCAGCGGAATGCAGTTTCAGAAAGTCCTCATCATGGGTGAAAAGAACACGGGTTTTGCTAGTGGCGAAAACAATCTGCTCTTCATCTGAAGCCCCGCACTTACCGACTTCCTGGGCTGTTAATGTATCTACATCACGACGTCTTAGACCTTCAGCAATGGCATAAGCCACATTTTGGTCGAGATAGAATCTAATCCGATTAGCCACTCAACATTCCAGGAATCTTTGATGGAAAGCGCTTCTTGAGTTCAGCTACCAAAGCATCTCCTTTTCTAATATCCTTTTCTATTTCATCACGATGATCATAATAATAGGTCAAAGCGGCGTGAATATCAGCCAGTGTAATCGATGGATATCTTGATACAATCTCATTCTGGGACATGCCCAGCTTTTCATAAAGAATAGCAATATCCTGCACACGGATACGATGTCCTGCTATCCGTGGTTTCCCGCCACAAACCCCTTTTGTGATCTCGATATGCTCTGCTATAGACACCTTTGCCATTCTAGACCTCCTTAAATAAATTGTATCGTGCGGTAATAAAGCACTCCATGATAATGTTTATCAAGATTTACTGTCATAAATATAATATCACAAGTCAAAAGAACCTTTATAATCTTCTTTTTCTTCTTGTCACCCAACGGATTTTTCCCTTAAATCAAGATAGGACTTCCTGTGTCTTCCTAATCTCACATTTTTCTATCCTGCAAATGTAGATTTCTTAGCTTAACACCAGCCTCAGAAAGGAGTTTATCCGTAGCTTCCTTCCTTCTTGCAATACGTTCTTTCGCTGTTAAATCCTTAAGTTCCTGATAACATTGTTCTTTCCAACCCCAGACCTCAGTCAGGGAATTGTCATATTTCATGACCCGATACCTCCATTGGTGTAATCAATTCTAATCTCTTGGAATATCCTTCTCTTAAGTTAATTCCATTGATTTTGTTCATTTTATTTAAATTAGCCAGATGCTTTAAGTTCCAACTGATAAGAGCGTCCATTTCAGATATTGTAGCGACTGCTGCATGACTAGCGTCTGTTAGACTTTTTCCTGTTAAAACTCCTTCTTCAATATATTTCTCTGCAAGGGATTCAGCTTCCTCATCTGCATTCAATTCATTTGGAGCATATCTTTTAATTAAATCCAGAAGCAAATTCCTTTTACCTGTTTCAGCTTTCATAATCTCATGAAGTACAATATCAGAAATATATATGTCGTATTCTCCTGCTTTGACCTTATCAAAAAAGGCTAAAGTAATTTCTTTCTTTTCGGGAGCATCATCCGCAAAGTAAAAGTTCCAAACGGATGTTTCTAAATATAACTTAAGCTTTCTCATTGTTAAAACCTTATCTCACATTTGGGTAAAAACTACTGATAGGAAAAATTATAATTAT
>CAJXGR010000076.1 GCA_913053665.1 uncultured Spirochaetia bacterium | reverse complement strand
AGAATTTCTTTAGTTTCCTTTATCTGCTTGTCAATCTCCTTAAATTGCTGGTAGAGATTAACCGTTTTTTCAAGGAGACGATGTTCTTTAACTATTTGAGAATATTCTTTAGACTTAAAATCCGTATTAGAACTCAGCACATCTGATAATTTTTCATACTTTTCTACTATTTGGTCTAGCTTGTTAAACAAAATCTTTCCTTTAACCAGGTCATGATTTGGGCCTAAGAGGACTCGAACCTCTGGCACGCGGTTTAGGAAACCACTGCTCTATCCACCTGAGCTATAGGCCCTTGATATCTTAGACAAATATACATGTATATTGAAATATTTATCTAATTAGAGTCCTCTTGGACGAATTGAATAATCTCTATTTGATTTTAAGATTATTTCGTGGCTAAATATAATAGTTTATTATTGCAGTTTATAATGTTATTGTGTAGAGTTTGATTTCATTCGTTTACGTATTTACAAAACTTGTATTGTATACTATTTAATTCACAACAACCAGGTTATTATGGTCAGAGTTCTTTAATCCGTCATGATAATTATTGGTTATTTTCTTCATACTGAACCTTTCTTTTGTTATAAACAAATCTAGACAGTTCTGTAATATTCTTTATAATGACCTTGCCAGCCTTCAGATTAATTTTCCCCATATTCTGATATTTTTTTATAATCTTTCTTGCTTCATCCAGTTTTACGGCACACCAATTGGCGATTTGCTCTTCGTTGGTGTCTAATTCTACCGGCTCAGTCTCATCATGAGAAATACCTTTTTGTTCGGCTAACATTAAAAGGGTGTCAACCACTCGAGTCTCAGATTCTGTAAAATTAAGGATCATCAAACGTCTTTTCGCTTCATAAATTCTTTTACTAAATATCTTTAACAGCTTAATAGCCAGTTGTGGATCGCTAACTAAAAGGGTTTCAAAGTTGGCTTTATTAAAGTTCAGGGCTGTCACGGGCTCCTGAGCTATGGCTGTTGCACTCCTTGGAGCTTCTTCCAAAATAGCCATTTCACCAAAAATATCTCCTTCTCCCAAAATGTCCAGGGTTTTTTCTTTCGTCCCAACAACTTTATTTAATCTCACCTTCCCTGTTTGAATAAGGTAAAAGTCGTCACCTGGCTCGTGTTCACAAAATATAATCTGATTGGCTTTAAATGTTTTACCAAACTTATCAAAGAGGCTGTCACCCATCTTAACATTCCTTTAAATTAATTATTTTATCCCTTGTCTTCCAAGTCCTTTAAGAGCTTGGTTGCTTCCTCATTTAATTCGTCCTTTGGAGGCAATCCCGACACTTTCTTAAAAAAACTAATCGCCCTATTCTTTTCTCCCATTGAATTATGAGACTTGCCAATATGCAACAAAGCTGACTTCATCCTCTCAGTCTTGGGATGCTCTTTTATATAATTTGTAAAAGCCCCAACTGCCTCACTATATTGCCCAAGCTCATAGTAACAATAACTTTTTTCAAAACTTGCGTTTTCATAGAAGCTTTTATTCACAGCTTTTAATTGACTCAATTCAAACTGGGAAAATGTCTCCAATGCTTCAGAAAATTGGCTTTCAGAGACAAGCTTGACGGCTTCCTGATAGAGTTCTGATATTTTAGACTCCTCTGAATCCGACTCATCCATAAAACTATCATCGTCTAAATTAACTTCATCCAGTTCATTTGTTCCTTCCGCTTCAGATGTCTCACCCTCAGTTCCTACTCCTTCAAAGCCTGTTGAGATCCCTCTCTTGGCTAATTCAATCCGCTCTCTTGCCTGACTAACATATTCGGCAGTTGGAAAACACTCAATATATTTGTGAAAGGCATATAAGGCTTGATCAAACTTTTTATCATTCAGATAGTAATCTCCAATCTTGAATAATGAGAGGGAGGGCTCGGGGGTTTCTTCTCCAGACGATGAAATTAAAGAAGCCGCTTGCTTACCAATTCGTCTTAATTGAGTGCTAAATATTTTAAGCATCTTTAATACTAACTTTGAATTCTTTTTAGCCAAATCCTCAAATTCTTGTATGGTCAAGACTAAAACAGTTCCACCCGATGCTGTTTGGGCCGTTTCTTCACGTTTATAGCGAGCCAATGATGATTTAACACCAAAAAAATCACCTTCATTCAATTTTTCAGTCATATAACTTGTTGTTTCAATCCCTCTATAGGTCAAAGTGAGATTTCCTGATTTGAGCACGTATATTTCTCCACTTTTGTCCCCTTCAAAATAAACGACTGCTCCCGCCTTATAATTCCTGGTAATTGCCATTTAATCTCTCCTAACCTATGGGTAAAAATGGGATGTCTTTTTCAAAGCCTACTGCTTTACGAATCTTTTTTAATAAGTTCAAAGGATTATCTCCTGCAATGATTTTTTCAGTATTGTTAAGACGGAATTTACTATAATCTATTTGAAAAGTATCAAAAAGACCACTATATTCTTGGTCACCATAAAGAGGTTTCCCGTCATAAAATACAAGGGCTATATCCTCAAGTTCCGCTTCAACCAATAATGTGTATGGGTTTTTATCTTTGTCACGTATTCCTATGAAATCCCCTATTTTCCCGGCTTCCAAACTCCCTAAGTCTTGAGATAACCTTAGTGCTATAGCCGGATTAATGGTTACCATCCGTACAATCTGCGAATCAGGCAGTGTTTCTCTATACATATCGTAGTATATTTTCTTGGCAAATTGCATTTCTTCCAGAATATTTAAAGAGCCCGACATAGGAGAATCTGTTCCGATAGACACGTTCACTCCAGCTTCCAGGATTTCTTTAGCTCTAGCTGTTCTCTCAAACATATAATGATTAGAAAAAGGGCACCACACTAAATTAGCTTTATTCTGAGCCATGACATTAATATCCTCATCGGATAAAGCGATTCCATGTATTAAAACCGTATGTTCCCCTAAGGCGTTCATTTCTAATAAATATTCAATCCCTCTTCCCGCCTCTTCATCGAATCCTTCTTCAATATGAGTTATAAAGGGTTCGTCATTCTTGAGGGCTTTCTCATACTCCACTTCAACCCCATCACCCCATTTCAGATCATAATCCGAGACTTCATGAGCCAAAGAATAGTTTTTCAGCACCCGGATAGGCATGAGTGAAATGAAGGGATCATTGACAATGTGGGGGATATGATCCGATACTGTTAAAACTCCCGATATCAGGTTCCGATAAGATCCCAGATAATACATATCAATATTTTCACTTTTGCCTCTCTCCGCATAAATAGGAGAGCTTTTAAGATCATCATCCCAGTCTTTCCAGTTCAAGTAAGGCCTCCGATCCCCCACCCTTGGAAAATAGCTTCCTAGTAGATGATCATGAGCATTTATCAAGCTAGGGTAGATAATTAAGTTATCTAATTGATAATCAACCTTATGTCCTGTCTCAAACTTCTTTATACTAGATATTCGATCCTTTTTTAAGGTGATACTATAGTTCTCCAAAATATCGAATGGAGTGACTATCACCTTTGGACCCAAGGAAAACTCATTTTTCATCATATAGTTTCTATCAATTTCTTGATTTCTATTTCCTGTTGTTATTGATCACTATAGCTTAATATAATTGCAAAACCATTGATTTGTCAAGGACTTATTTGATTCTAATGAATCTATCTTAACATGATCTGATCTTTGTTTTATTTGTAAAATATGATTGATTCTTATCATCAGGGTATTTTCCAAGGTTAATGAAAAAAAATATTTTGTTGATTTCGTCATTAAAGTTTATATTCGGCCCCTACGATAATTCGGAAGATGATAACTATTGGGTATGTCCCTCCCATAAATACCTAATAGATAGTTGTTGGTCCTTTTGATTTATGAAGGTAGTTTCATCCAAACTGCCTTCATTTTTTTCCATCCACCTTTATTCATTTAGAAAAATACTAAAATATATTTATTTGTAAATGCTGGATTAATAAATAATCTTGTATAAAATAAATAATGTCAAACAAAGTGACTTTTTTCAAAATTATCTGGTCTTTTATTGCTAAGTCAATACATTTTATTCATTGACCACCTAAAGGATAAAATCATATGAAAGTACTGGCCATTATATTAGCAGGGGGTAAAGGAAGCCGACTCTATCCATTGACCTCAAAACGATGTAAACCGGCTGTTCCCTTTGGTGGCAAATACCGTATTATTGACTTCACCCTCGCGAACTGCATCAACTCAGGGATCCGCCAAATCAATGTGATGGTCCAATATCTGTCCGACTCCCTCCAAAAGCATATCCGTGATGGCTGGAGCATATTATCTCCTGCCCTGGACGAATACATCGATGTATACCCACCACAACAACGTTTTGCGGATGCGTGGTATCAAGGTACAGCAGATGCCATCTATCAAAATCTATTTACCATTGAAGAAGTCAATCCTGACTTTATCCTTGTTCTGGCCGGTGATCACATCTATAAAATGGATTACAGGGAGATTATAGAGTATCACCTAACCAAAAAAGCTGATCTCACCATAGCCACCATCCCAACGCCTCTTGCTGAAGGTAGCCAATTTGGTATCATGGAAGTCGATCCAGATAATCGTATCATAGGATTCGAGGAAAAACCGTCTCACCCTAAGCCAAGCCCCAATAACCCCAGTATGGCATTGGCCTCCATGGGTATTTATGTATTCTCTAAAGATATTATGTTTCAGAATCTAAAACAGGACGCTGATTCCCCTTCTTCCCACGACTTTGGCAAAGATATTATTCCCAAAATGGTGTCCAGGAATGCTGTCTATTCCTTTGCTCACCAAAATCCTGATGCTAGCCCCCGTTACTGGCGGGATGTGGGGACTCTTAAGTCTTATTTTGAAGCCAATATGGATCTCCTGAAAAAAGATTCTCCTTTCAAGCTCTTCGATGAAGACTGGAAATTCCGCACCTGTCAGACCCAAAGTGCCCCCACCATGATCCACATCACTCAGGACTCTTCTGATTCCTTTACAAATAGTTTGATCACTGGAGGGGCCATTATTAATGGTTCTGTTCAAAACTCCATTCTTTCCCCTGGAGTCATCATCGAAAAGGGGGCCTATGTCGAACATTCTCTCTTATTCAATTCCTGCCACATCAAAAAAGGAGCTAAAATCCGTAATGCCATTATAGAAAAAGGAGTACAAATCCCGGAAGGCTATAGCATTGGGTACGATAGCAAAAAGGATGGGGAATACTTTACTCTTACTCCTGAAGGGATTATTGTTGTGCCAAAAGAAACTATTATTTCATAATTTTGCTTTTATATTTCCCCTCACCCTCCGAAAAGATAATATATATCATCTATTAATTGGGGAGATCCATCACATGCTCAAGTCTATATTGCTTTATCAAAGTGGATTAGTAGTCCTTTTTCTTCTGATTCAGACCACCCTTTTTTCACAAACTCAAACCAATCCTGTAATTACATCTAAAGGCATTACATTTACTTACCATAACAATCATGCTAAAACGGTCTATCTGAAATCCAGCTTTGATCATTGGAAGCTTAAATATCCCTTCAGAAAGAAAATAAGTCGTCGTGGTCTCTGGGATGGGTCTTGGCAGCTAATCCTGGATGTTAAATACAAAAACTTTCAGCTTAAAAGAGGCTTGTACACCTATAAATTGCTTATCGATGATGAGTTTATGTCAGACCCCTTGAATCCTCACTCTATAAAAGATAAAATGGGGAATACCCTGCCTTACTTCCGATTAAAAAAGGATCTCATCAACTATAACGTACCTACCAATCCAACCCCAATTCCAAGAAGAAAATACTTTTACCGTTTCCTCTACAAGAGTTCTAGAGCAAAAAAAGTAAACCTGGTTGGCAATTTCAACCATTGGAATGCATTTTCCTTGCCCATGACTTACATTGAAGATGGTATCTGGGAGATTAAAATAAAGTTGCCACCGGGTAAATATTACTATAACTTTATAGCAGACGATAAATGGACCAAAGACCCTCTGAATACTAATATAACTCCTGCCAACTCTTATTATAAAGTGAAAGTGGGAGCCAATGATGAGGATTATGTCTGGAAGTTAGCGGTTCGTGCGTACTCTTATTTTGAGGTGAAGGCTCATCGTAAACCCTGAAAAAGCACTCCTGATTGGTGTTTTACTCCCTAGCTCCCAAAAAGAGGACTGCCTGGAGTCCATGAAAGAATTACATTCCCTCGCAAGCTCAGCCCACATCCAGGTAGCCGATCAGCACATCCAGGTCAGAAAAGAGATTCACCCAAAGTACTATATCGGGAAAGGTAAACTCGAAGAGTTAATTCACGATATATCTGCCCTATGCATTGAAACGGTTATCTTTGATAATGATCTCACGCCTCATCAAGTCAAAAATATTGAGTCTATTATAAAATGTAAAGCGGTGGGTCGGACTGAACTGATCCTGGACATATTCGCCAAACGAGCAAGAACCAAGGAAGCCCGACTCCAGGTAGAATATGCCCAACTCTCTTATCTTATGCCCCGATTGACCAGAAAATGGACTCATTTATCCAGGGTGGAGGGAGGTATTGGATTTCGAGGACCTGGCGAAACTCAGTTGGAAGTGGATCGACGAGCTATCAAAAGACGTCTTTACTCCATCAAAAAGCAACTCACTAAAATATCTATCCAATTTGAGACCAGAAGAAAGTTACGTAAAGATCAAAACATGGTTTGTCTGGTGGGTTATACAAACGCCGGGAAATCCACGTTAATGAATCTCCTAACCAAAGGAAATCATCTTGTTGATGACGCTCCTTTTGCCACCCTGGATTCCACCATTCGCCAGCTTTATCTCTGTCCAGATCTTAAGGTCTTACTTGTTGACACGGTGGGTTTCATTAAAAAGCTTCCCCATCATCTGATCCGCTCTTTCATGTCTACTTTAGAAGAGGTCAAACAAGCCAAGCTTCTCCTCCACATCATCGACGTGACCCAAGGCGATCCATTGGCCCGTATCGATTCAGTGAATCAGGTTTTATCTCATCTTGAGTCTAAAGAAAAGCCCACTATCTATATTTTTAATAAAATAGATCAACTCCCAGACGACAAACTCCCCACAAAATGGTTTGCATACGCTGATCAAAGTTGCTTTATATCTGCCAAGAGCGGCGAAGGGGTCGATCAACTTAAAGCTATGATCAGAAGTAATTTCTCTAAGTCACCTTAAACACTTGATTTAATCTTCACTGGAGCCTTGATAATAGGCAGATTAATTGTAAATACTGATCCATAATTTACCAAACTCCTGAATGACACAGTCCCTTTATGCTCTTCTACAAACTTCCTGGATAGATATAGATTGATCCCAAGACCCTCTCCATGATCCTTAGTGGTGTAAAAAGGTTCAAAGATCTTTTTCTGGTTTTCCTCATCGATCCCCACACCATTGTCTTTTATGGTGATAAATATGTCTTTGTCGATCTTTTCAGTTTGTATTTCGATTAATCCGTTATTATGGAGAATGGATTCATTAGCATTGGATAATATGCAGTTAAACACCTGGATAAGTTTTTTCTCACTCCCCATAATATAAGGCAGTGGAGCGAAATGGGTCTCTATTTTTGGCTCATTCCCAAAGCTTGCTTTCTTGAGCATTTCTTCAATGGAGTCTTCCAATAAGCGATTGATATTCGTGTTGGTGATGATATTTTCTTCTTGCTGAACATTCCCCAACATCTTGATAACCGATGATATAGCCCCAACAATATTATATTCAGACTCTTGAATAGCTGTCCCCATATTATCCAGAATAGATAGAAATTGGGTTCGTTCAAGAAGACCTTTAAATCTGGTTTTCTGCTCTTTATTGAGTATCAATTCTTTTTCAATGGCATTAGCAAAGACCTGGTGGGTTTCATAATATCTTTGAAGCTCACCAAGATGTTTCTTCACATTTGTAATAGGACTACTTAACTCATTATCTATAACTTCCAAAACCTTGGGGATAAACTTCGCCTTTTCTTCTTTAATTTCCTGATACTTTAACTTTTCCACCTTCAGAAAGATGTCTTTCATTTCCTTAAAAGCCCGTGTGGGCGGATAAAGCTCTTCATGAGGATTCCCCTGTTCGGTATAGTAAATGGCCCTGGAAAAGTGTTCTATGGAGTTCTTGATATCATTTAACTGCTTATAGGACAGGCCTAATAAAGTATAGACCTTTTCAAGGATCTTATCTTCATTATCTTTTTTGCTTAGAACATAGATATTTAGATTTTCTATGGTCTCATTATATTTTTCCATCTTAAAATAGGAGTAGCCAAGGTGATAATAATTCTCCCAGATATTACTTTTCAGTTTGATAGACTGGGTATAATTTTCAATGGCTCCTTCATAGTTTTCCATAACAAAATAGGTATCACCTAAATATTTATAGGCTTCGTATTCCACATAAGTCAGGCTAATTGCTTTCTTTATAGCGGCTACAGCTTCATCATAGTTCTTCAAATAGTAATTACATTGTCCTAAACGGCAAAAGGCGATCCCATTTTTGGGGTTACTCTTTAACACCTTTTCAAACCTGGCAGATGCCTCACGATATTTTTTCAGCCTGAGAAGGGCCGTCCCCCAATTAAAGTAAATCTCTATATTATCAGGATCATATTGGTTTGCTATCTTATACTTTTTAACAGCGTCTTCATAATTATTAATCTCTAAAAGTATATTCCCCCATTTTGCGTATGGAACCGGATCATATAAATTAATATCTGTTGCCATCTTAAAATAGAGAATCGCTTCATCATTCCTTTTTACCTTTGTGAGAGTCTGTCCCAGCTTAACATAGGCCTGAGGATCCTTTTTGTTCAGCTTTATGGACTGTTCAAAGGTGTTAATCGCTTGCTCATACTCTTTCATCTCGTATAAGGCGTTCCCCATTTCTAAATAGATTTCTCCTTTATTAGGCCCCAGCTGGATCGCTTTATGGAAGTAGTTGACACCTTCCTCATAATGTTTTTGCCTGCATAAAGCAATCCCTAGATAGTAGTACCCATCACTGTCCTGAGTATTGAGTTCCAGGGCTTTCCTTAAATTATTCTCACAATCTTCGTAATCTTTTAAACCATAATAACATAGACCCAGTTGGAAATAAGCTTTGTAGTCTCCGCCCTTAAAGTAGATGTATTTACTAAACTTATCAATGGCTCCTTCAAAGTTGTTTAGGTAATATTGGGCCAGGCCCCAGTCGAAGAATAATTCAGGCTGATTGGGTAGCAATTGATTGGCTGTAGCAAACTTTGTGTTAGCCTCCTCATAGCGTTCCAGGGTGAGATAAGATATACCAATATTCCGGTGGGCGTCAAAGTATTCTGGATAAATGGTCAAAGCGTATTTAAATTGCTCAACGGCCTTTTCATCCTTTTTCATCTTATGATAGACTATCCCCAGATTATTGAAGGCGAAATAGAAATGAGGGTCTAACTGAATCGCTTTCTCAAAAGACGTGATCGCCCCGGCATAGTTTCTTATGCCAATAAATGCTTCTCCCAGCTCATTATGAGCCTGTTGAGCAAAATCTTTGAACTCAATGGACTGATTTAGATAGTTGATAGCGTCCCGATATTTCTTGAGGTTTTTAAGGGATATACCAATATAAAGATAGATGTTAAATCGTTTGGGTAAATAGATTAAAGCCCGTTTTAGGTATTCAAGGGCTTTTTCATAGTTTTTATTGATAAAGTGTGTTTTACCCAGTTGATAAAAGGCTTCAGCACAGTCTCCATTGATCCCTATGGCTTTTTGATAATAAGTGATGGCTTCATCATAATGTTTCATCTTGCGATGAGCATTGGCTAAATGGACATGAAGTAAGTCAAAATCCGGGGTGTCTTGTAACGCTTTTTCATAGGTCTCTATAGCTTGAGGGTACTCGGTGAGTTTATATAAGACATTACCTAAATGGAAATAAAGGTTTTTCCTGGAAGGCTTGATCTGCTTAACGCGTTCAAGGTGAAACTGAGACTCCTCGTAATGCTCTAAATGATAAAGAGATAAGGCTAGATAGAAATGTATATTGGGGTCGTCGGGAATGATTTCTAAAGACTTTTTATAGGTTTCAGCGGCTTTAGGATAGCTCTTATTTTCATAATAGCAACGTCCCATGTTGACTAGAACATCCACATGAGGTTCATCTTCCATAATCTTAAAGGCAAATTCATAGAGCTGGAGAGCCTTTTCGTATTTCTCAAACTTGAGAAGAGAATGGGCTAATTCGGTATAAGATATTGAATAGGCTGAATCAAGGTTCGTATCGTATTTTTGGGCTAAATGATGTAAGGTGATTTCCCAATTATTGTAGGCTGATATGTCCTCTGGCTTAAGCTTTACGGCTTCTTTAAATTGATGAATAGCTTCTTCAAATTGGCCTAGCTTAGAGAGAGCAACCCCCAAATTGTTATAAGCCAATGCATTATTTGGATCCAGACTAATGGAATATTCACACTGGCTAACAGCTGCTTCAGCTTCTTCCGTTTCAGTTAATAATACACTATAATTGCTGTAGAGAACAGGATTCTTTGAGTTTAGTTTTAAGGCTTTTTTATATTTGTCTTCAGCCTCTTGAAACTTCTTTAACTCGGTGAGGGCTATCCCCCAATTATTAAACAACTTGTCATTATCTGAATTAATCAGGGCGGCCTTTTCATACTTTGAGAGGGCTTTTTCATAATGTTTTAGCTCGCATAAGGTGACCCCCAAATTATTAAGGGCTGAGGCATCCAGAGGATTTATTTCCAATGCTCTAGTATACAGCGTGATGGATTCCTCATAATTCTTTAGTGCAAACTGGCTTAAACCCAGGTTAAATACGGCTTCACTGGTATCCGATTTTAACTTAATGGCCTCTTGATACTTTTCAACCGATTCTTCATATTTTCCTGATCGGTAAAGGGTATTACCCCAATTGAAGAGAATATCATAGTCCCCCGGATTAAGCTGAAAGGCTTTTTCAAAGTTCTCCAGGGCCTCATTATAGGATTTGAACTTGTATTGGGCGACAGCAAGATTATAAAAACATCTATAGTCTGCCGAATTGGCCTGAACAGCTATTTTAAAGTAATCAACAGACTTCTCTATATTGTTTTGTTTATATAATACGATGGAATAATAAAATATGGCTTCATAGTTAGCGGGTTTAATATCCAAGGCTTTAAGCAACTTGTCTTCAGCCTCTTTCAGCTTTCCTAGTTCATAAAGCACCTTGCCCCAATTAAAGAAAGATTCAAAGTAATTGGGATTGATCGCACAGGCCAGACTAAACTTGTCTAAAGCCTCAGTATATTTCTTTAAGTTCGTAAGTGTTAAAGCCCATAAA
>CAJXGR010000075.1 GCA_913053665.1 uncultured Spirochaetia bacterium | reverse complement strand
AGCCTTATATTATTTTCAGTCCTTATATTGGGCCATTTTGCCTTCTCTAAGGTCTATCTAAACAAAGATCAGGCCCTTAAAATCGCTTTCCCAAAGACTTCATCTGTCAAAAAGAAAGTGGTTTGGTTTGAGGAGGCCGACATCCCTAAAATCGAAAAACTCGCCCGCCAAAAGCTCAGGTTGAAACGGATCGCCCTGTACATCGGAAAAAAGAACGATAAAATAACAGGTTATGCCATTATTGATAATGTAATTGGCAAAAAAGAGTATATTACTTATATGCTGGTGATCAACCCAAAAGGCAGGATACAGAGAGTAGAAATATTGGCCTATAGGGAATCACAGGGGTCTGAGATTACAAACAAAGGTTGGAGAGGGCAATTTAAAGAGAAGGATATTCAAGACCCTATTCGGCTCAGGCAAGATATAACGAATATTAGTGGAGCCACCCTCTCATGCAGGGCCATTACGAAAGGCGTGCGAAAGCTTCTGGCTATCTTTGAAGTGTCCATTAAGAATAAAAACCTGGATTAAACTATGTTACTACGATTCATTCAGAAAATCCATCGGGTGGTAGGTCTATTCGCCATGATCTTTATCGCGTTTTCCGCTATCACAGGCTATTTTCTCCTTCACAGTCAGGATTATGCATTGAGCGAGTCTCATGTGGAAAACCAATGGCTCATCAGCCTCTACGGGAAGCCTGGAAAGCCAAAGCATGATCCATTTATAGATGATAACGTACCCAACCTGGAGAATACGTCCCCTACGTGGGAAAAATGGCTGACAACCATCCACAGGGGTGAGTTTTTTGGAGCGTCTATCCCCTTGGTCCAGGATTTCCTTGTTCTATTCTTGATTCTATTATCATTGACAGGGCCTTATCTTTGGATCAGAGGGCGAAGGGGTAAGCTTTTCAATAAAAAGCGTCCAAAAGATAATTTGGATCAACTGGATTATATTACTATTGTAGATCGCTTCAAGGTGTTAAAGAGTAAGGAAAAAGATATATTAAGACGATTGACAGAGCTTCATGACCAAATCGAACATATGAATAGTCATTTAGAACAGAAAGAGAGGATTGTGGATCCTGCTGAAATCACTGCTATAGAGGATCATGTCCATGAGTTGGATCAAAAGACCCATGAGATCATGAGTCGTATTAATCTATCCCTTGAACGAGCCGAGTTTTGATAGACTGAGTATACTTTAACAAACTGGAGAGCATTCTGTAATTCAATAGAAATAGTTTGCTATCTTATCAAGAGCCTCAAGCAAGACATCTACATTGGTCGAAGGGTTCTCAGTTTCCTGTTTGAGATTGGCTAAATGTAATTTGTGTAACTCTTTTGCCCGCTGAATAGCAGTTACTTGATTGTACTTTAAGTCATCATAAATATCTTTTGATTTATCATATTCTTTTTTATAAACTGCTTTAAAGTGTTTATTTAGAAGGCTCTTTACTTTCTTGCGATCTATATAGCTTTTTTGATCCTCGAAGTGTAACAGAAACCACAACTCAAAGCAGGGATTTGAGAAAATCACGGTAAAATCATTTTTCCTTGCCATATCAAATGCGGCAGGAATGTTTAGATGGTCATCACGGTCAAATACACAATACACTTCATCATACTTTAAATCGACGTCTTTTTCTACCTCAATATAAAGTTTTTTAGCCTCCTCAATAAGGCTCACAGAAGATTTGGCAGTACCCACAACATGAATGGCAGTTGTAGTCAATCTCTTTTCTTTACGAATTGCCCCAAAGTAAATGGGTTCTGTTTTTGTCCCCTCACAAACGATTAGAATCCTTTTGTAACGATCACGTGAAGGTCTTTTTCGACTAAATTGGGGATTTTTCTTTTTACTCATCTAAGTGTTTATCTTTTAGATCAAAGGACTCAAACAGCCTATCAATAATAGGAATGGCCCCATAATTCCCTGCCAGATAGCTTTTCTCCATGTTTTCCCCTTTTCGGGACTTAAAATCCCACAGTGAGTAAAGAGAAGTGGCTCCCTCACGACTCTTTTCGGTAAAATAGATTTGATCCCTGCGAAACAGTTTGGGATTCAGAAGATGGGAATCGTGGGTCGTAAAAATCAGCTGACCCCCTGGATCATGGTGATGGATATGTTCAATGATAAACTTCATCAGTAAAGGGTGTAATTGGACGTCTAGCTCATCTATTACCAGACAGCCTTTTACCATAAAAGTTCTTAAGATCGGTAATGATAGAGCAAACAACTTTTGAGTTCCATCCGATTCTTCGTTAAAGTCAAAGGGGACAGATATTTCGTTCCCTCTTTCGTCTTGACCTGTGTGAAAGGTTTTAATTTGATAATCCATTAAATCAACTTTAGGAAGTTTTTTCTTCGTAAGATAATGAAATAGTTCTTCCATTTTATCTTTACGATCAGGCTCTATAGGAACTTTCTGTATTTTAAAATCTAGGATTCCCATATCAGCCTGCTTAAGAAAGCCCGTAAAAAAGGGTTTCATTTCTGAGCCATGAAGAAACCCGGCTAATAATTTCCCGATATATGCCTGATATATGACATTCCAGTCAGGTATAACAACCAATTTTTCCTCGAACCACTGCACAACAATAGAGGCGAGTTTCTGGTTAAATTGGCTTGCTACAGAGATAAACAGGGCGTTGGGACGGGTGAGTTCCACCAGCTTCTTCTTTTGACCGCTCCAGTCGCCAAACTTAAAGTCCTTCCAATCCTTGTTTCGTTCAAAGAGTCGTCTGGATTGCTTTTTGGGATAACTAAAAAACCATTCACTACAAACCTCTTTACGATTGACAGAGAAACCATACTGATATCGGACACCCTCCCACAAGAAAACAATGTCAAAAGTACTTGGCTCAGCCAATAATGATTGATCCAATTTAAAGGGACGAACATCAATGGATGAATCGATTTGCCCTTCCTTTGAGGATTTCAACACAAAGTCTCTCATGAAGTCTAAGGCTTTAATCAAATTAGATTTGCCTGATCCGTTGGCTCCATAGATACCAACACTTTTCAGGAGATTCATATCCGTGTCCTGAACATTTTTATTTACATTGTTATCAAGGGATTGATCGCTTGAGGCCACCATGTTGAGGGTTTCTCTCTGTTTAAAGGATAGGTAATTCTCAACACTAAATTCAATTAACATAGTTCGCTCATTTTATAGTAAATACTTCTAAAATATAACGTTTTTTTGCATAGATCGCCAGTTTTTGTTTATTTTCGAGTTAAAAGACAATCTATTGTCACGGAGTTTTAAGTGGTAATTGACTTGAGATCTGACGGGTTTATCCAATTGCCTGTAGGAATAGGTTTTAAACCTATCCCTACAGGCAATTATCATTACGGAATACTCACTTGTTTTTTAGCAAAAGATTGAGTTTGGCGATTTTGTCCGGTTGACCCAAGACGATTAGAACATCTTTTGTAGTAAGTTTGGTGTCTCGAATGGGGTCAGATAATATAGTCGAATCTCGCTTTATAGCCAATACCGTAACACCATATTTCTTTCGTAAGTCCATCTGGGCTAAGGATTGGCCCACTATAAACGATTCTTGCCCAACCCGAAGAGCCGTTATTTCCACATCAGAAAGGTGAAGTTTTAAATTACTTAATGATATGGGCTCTTTGGAAAGGGATCGTAGCATTTCATAGCCATCGGCTCTAACCTCAGTAATAAGACGTTCAATTTCATCTTTTGGGATTAAGTAATTGGCCATAACCCGTGCAAAGATTTCAACAGATGTTTCATACTCCTGGGGGATGACATCGTCTGCCCCCAAGTTGTATAGGGGTAACATCTCATGGAGAAAGCGTGTTCTAACGATAATATGAGCCTTTGGGTTCAGTCTTCTAATTGTTTCAATCATCCTTTTGCTTGCCACAGAGTCGGAGATCGCGACCACCACAACCTTTGCACTACTACAGTTCACATGCTCAAGGATAGAATCATAGCTGGCGTCCCCAAAAAATATGGGTTCTCCTTTCAGGCCTTCTTTTTTAACGGTTTCAGGGTTCATATCTATGATCACATAAGGGATATTTGCCACTTTAGCGGCTCTTGCCAGGTTCCTCCCATTGACGCCAAAACCAATGATAATAAGATGATCTTTGAGTGACTCAGCTTTTTCCTCTTCTTTGGAAGGAGAGAGCCAGCCATGGACTACTTTTTTGGGCAAAGGAAGTCGTAAAAGGAGTTTAGACACTCCTGGGGCAAGATTTGTGATAAATGGAGTTATAGTCATCGTTAATATGGTAACGGATAAAATATAATGATAAATATCGTCATCAGTAGAAAATAACTTGTATTTAAGACCCGTCTCAAAGAGAACAAATGAAAACTCTCCCACCTGACAAACGGCCAATCCAACCAATACATTAACGGAGAGGGGGAAACCCATTGTCTGACTGGCAAAGAAAGATATGATGGACTTTATCACCAGGACAGATAAGGTTAGCAGGAGAATCATTGCCGGTTCTTTGACCAGGAAACCGACATCTAAAAGCATCCCGATGGATATAAAGAAAAAGCTTGTAAAGATATCCCGAAAGGGTAGTATATTACTAATTACCTGATGGTTATACTCTGTCTCAGATATGATGAGTCCTGCCAAAAAGCCGCCCAGAGCAAATGAAAGCCCCAATAAATTGGTGAACCATGCTATCGCAAAGCAAATGACAAACACACTCAGCATAAACAGTTCACGACTACGGGTTTTGACAATATGATATAAAAGTTTGGGAATCACCCATTTAGTCCCAATAATTACAAAAAGGATGACCCCAACTCCTTTTGCGAAAAGCAAAAGTATCGACCCCCATATATTCTGTTCTAGTCCCGATAAAAAAGGAGTGACCAGGATCATTGGTACGAAAACAATGTCCTGGAAAATCAGAATACCTAGTATGATTTTACCATGAGGACTGTCTATTTCGCTTTTATCCTGGATGATTTTAAAGACAATCGCTGTACTGCTCAGGGATATTAAAAAGCCTATGAAAACAGCTTTTTCAAAAGACACTCCAAACTGCGTGGCAGCAAATGTAATCAGCGAAATAGTCAAAACAACTTGTACAGAACCGCCTATCAGAATAAGTTTCTTGATTTGTAAAAACTTCTTTAGGGAAAACTCAATCCCAATAATGAAAAGAAGGAGTACCACACCCACTTCAGCCAGTCCCTCCACCTCATGAACAGCATGAATCAGGCCTAATCCGTGGGGACCCACTAATATTCCGGTCACCAAAAATCCAACAATCGCTGGCACCCAAATACGATGAAACAAAAAAAGGACGCCTATCGATAAGCCAAATATAATGATAATATCTTTAAGTAAAGGTGTTTCCATGGGTTACAATATTAGCTGGTACTGCTAGTGTTCCTTCAAGCTTAATTTGAGGGTAGGAGCGACTTCCTATTCGTGATAATCAGGGCTGGAAGCCCTCTCCTGCTTAATCTATAATCGCTTTTTCTATTGCCAATTCTTCCTGTTTGATTTTTTCTTCTGATTTGAGAAAAGCTTTAGGATCATGGTATAAAGCTCCTTCTGGTAGCCATTCCCATATATCTTTCAGATCACCACGAATCTTATTAAGATAAAACTCCGGAACTTCTGTTGTTTCTTGGTTAAAAAATGCTAAAAATTGGCAGTCGTTTTCAAACATCTGATACATATTGCTATGATACTTGATTCGACCAAAACCTTCTGACGAGACTGCTCGTAGTACATTCATCCATCGTGGAATGGCTCCTTTATTCGCTTTATAGCGACTATAAATGGCTTTCCATGTAAAGGAATGCTTGACAAGATCAATATAATTGTCGTAGAAATCGAGCCAGGAATAGTTCTTTACACCCAAGTTCATCCCTTGATTATTATTAAGAAAGTGGAAGGGAAGGGGGATCATACGATCAGCACGCTGATATTCTATGTTAAGGGGTGCCGATTGTCCAAAAGCAGATAGGAGTGAGTAGGCTGGAAAGGCACCAGGAGCAAGATCAATAAACTTTTTAGTGCATTCAAAGGGCTCTTTACCTTCATCCGTGTCAAGGCCTATAACAAAATTGGTTTGGACATAAGGTATATATTCCATAATCAAATTGACATGGTCAGCAACCTGTCTTACTTTTTCCATCCCTGTTTTACGGCCTGTTTTTGACTTATTCCCCATATCAAACCACGATTCAATACCAGGCATCATTGCTTTAAATCCATTATGTTTAAGTCTTTTTAGGTGAGGTTCTGATAACATAGATAAACTACTTTCAGCGATGAAATCTATACTTCCAGGAGGAACAGCATCTTCAATAGCATCCATTAAAGTATTAAACTTCATTCCAAAGTTTGGGTCATGCAATCCAACACGCGGTTTCTTGAATTTGGTCAGGAGGAATCGTAAATCTTCTTTTATGCTTTCTAAATCTAGTTGTTGATGATCCACAGCAGAATCCACACAAAAACCACATGTATAGGTACATCCTAGGCTAAAAATCATAGGGACGATTTTAATAAGTGGAGCTTTTTTTAATGTCTGCTCTATGAATTTCCATCGTTCTTTAACTCCGGGAAGTTCTGTAGGATGTTTTTGGGCAGTAAGATATAGACCTAGAGGACGATGTTGTGAACAATCGCTAAGGACTTCATGTATTATTGTTTTATCAGTAAGGCCTAGGACATAGTCAAAATACTTTTGTGCATCTTGAGGATAACTTCGGGCATGGGGGCCTCCAAGTGCCGTGACAGCCCCTCTCGATCTAAACATATTGCTTAGGGAATAAGCTCTTAAAGATGCTTGAGTAAATGAGTTAATAAAAACAAGATCAAGATCTTCGGGTATTAATTCGGCTAAATTTTGAGAACCAGTAAATATTTCATGTGTGACTTCATGTCCTTCTTGCTCACACCATACACTAACAACTTGTGGCATAATGCTAACTAAATTGGCATCCATAATCCGCCCATACAGACCAGGGTTTGAGCTTTTACAGATTAAGTCGATAACACCTATACGGAGCTTACGCATACAAGCTTCTCCTTTTTCAGACTTCGAGTATCAAGATTATCAGGCTGCTGAAATATACTAAAAAGCTTTTAAATTGTCTAAATAACTGACAGGAAAAGTTAAAATCCTTATTTTGAAAAATAAAGTAATTTACTGATAAGTCAAGAAAACTCTAGAACAAATCAGGGCCATTTAATTCTCCAGATAATTGTTTATCTCAATTAAGTATAGAACAGACAGACGCTGTTCTACCAGTATTTTAAGAAAAGCAGGATAGCGTCTGTCTAACCACATTACATAAAATAATAAAGAGTTAGGGAAGAATGAAAATTGCCCTGGCATGTTTCAGGATTTCCTTGTCATTTAGTCAAGATTTCGTTAAATTTGACCATCTTAATCTCTAAGCGGTGTATTTTCTTTACTAAGCCAATGAAACAACGAAGATTTGATTATAAAGTTAACAAAAATACGCAAAACACCCCATCTCCACGCCATTCCAAAACAAAGTCTGATTTCAGTGAAAAACGGGGGTTACAGATCATTATCATTTCCTTTATCGCCTTAACCATTGCCTCCTACTACATTTTAGACAGAGTTCGCCCTGAAACTCCACCCAGCCATCAGAAAGAGGGTCACAATATTCCCGATTTAAGTCATTTTCTTATTATGAATAAAGCCAATGGAGAAAGTAAGTCCCTCCATTCCGTTGTCATGGTGACTTATCACCGCCATACCCATCTTACTTTGCTTTCCTACTTCCCATCCGGCCTGGCTTTGGATGGCAAAATAAGTATCAATCAGCACTACAGAGAGAATGGGGCGAAAAGGGTGGTGAAGGAGTTTCAGGACCACTTTAAACTCACCTTTCTCTTTCTCACCCTTCATGACAGCTTTTATCAAAAGATGTCTCAAGAACTGAAGAGTGTAAAGGTCTACGCACGAAATACGAACAACCTAATCGTCCCTTTCCAGCTGCTGGATAAGATCAATGATGGGTCTAAACTCTATTTAGCACAAGGAAAAAACCTTGTAAAATATCTACTCTTTGATCAGAAGACAAACAACTCAAAGACCATTGAGAAGAAGAAAGTCCTTCTACTCCACACACTCATGGGATTACTATCGGAAGGTGAAGCTCTGGCTAAAGCACTGAAAGGAGCTTCAATTACGAAAAGAGATGTGGGTGAAACAAATATTCCGGCGAATCAGTTTAAATCCTATCAAGAGGCTCTTCTAAAGGTTAAACTCTTAAATGTTTACACTTATCCCTATCGTTTTAAAAAAAAGAACTCTCTCTTCCTTCTTAAGGAAAACCCATCAGATAACTATCTTAAGCTTATTAAGTCCATCCAGAACCGTTATAATCGCGGCTCACCCTATACTGCTAAGGACTATCTAAATGAATTGCAATCCCTGGACTTCATTCCGTCCAATAAAAAGATTGTTGTTAACGTGGTAGACTTTAGTGGAAGGAGGAATCAGTATAGTTCGGCCTTAAGAAGCTACTTCAACAGCCATAATCTAAAGATATTGTATTCACAGGGTCGAAGAAATCAAACGATAGAAAAATCCTATCTTATTGATGTTGGACATAATTTGGAGAAATTAAACTACGTGAAAGGTGTTCTAAGAGTGAGCAAGGTTTACAATAGTGTGGATCAGAAAAACGAGTCGATTGATCTCATTTTTATGATGGGTAAAGATTTTAATGTTTCGTCAGGTAATTCATAAATCAATTTATATTAGATAATTGTGGAGGCGTATGACAAAAGAACAAGTGAGGGATTATGCTCTGTCTATTGCTGAACTCCTTTCTAGCAAGAAAGGCAGGGATGTTTTAGTGATAGATATTGAGCAGATCAACTCTATAGCTGATTTTATGGTGATCGCTACGGCTGACTCTAACCTTCACCAGGGTGCTTTAGCCCGTACTGTGGATGATAAGCTGCATGACCTTGGGATTAAGAAGTTTCATGCTCTGGACACTTCAACAGATAGCCCGTGGATACTGATGGACTGTGGGATGATATTGATCAATCTCTTTACTGACGAGGGTAGAACCTTTTACAGTCTTGAGAAACTCTGGGGGGATGGAGAGGTGATTTATGAGGATTCATCGTCTGAGAGGGAACTAAAGATCTATTGATTCAAGGATTTAGATGTTTATTGAGATCACCCTATTTGCCTACTTGATTGATCTGGTCATTGGTGAGATCAAAATGAAGCATCCTGTTGCTTTTATGGGAGGCTTCATCCAATGGTTTGAGAAAGTTTTCTACAATGATTCTGTGCTTAGAGGGGGATTGCTAACCCTCTCCCTCTTAAGCCTTGTGTTTATAATAGTTTATAGCATCGTACTCTCAATCTCTTATTTACCCGATCCATTAGCCATAATAACGGAATCTATCCTGGCCAGTACAGGAATCGCTGGACATATGCTATATAATAGTGTCAGTAGGGTTTTAAAAAGCGATCAGCCCAAAGAAGCCCTTTCCATGCTGGTAAGCCGAGATACTCAGGACTTGAGTTCAAGTGATATTCATAAAGCCTCTATTGAGACTTACGCTGAAAACCTGAGTGATGGTGTGATTGCTCCCACTCTATACCTACTTTTCTTTGGCCTGGAGGGTATCGCAATATATAAGGCTATTAACACGCTGGACTCAATGGTCGCGTATAGAAATACACGCTATTCTCTTTTTGGAAAGGTGTCGGCGAGGTTGGATGATATAGTAAACTATGTTCCAGCACGTATTACAGCTTTTCTGATCGCGATATTTTCCTTTAGATGGTCGAGTTTTAGGGCCATCATCTTGTATGGCCATAAGCATGAGAGCTGGAATGCTGGATACCCTATTGCCGCTATGGCAGGGGCTTTGGCCATTGGTTTGGGGGGAGATACATCCTATCACGGGAAAATCAAGAAAAAAGCTGACTTCAATGATGGACGGAAAGACCTTACTGAAAAGGATGTCCGGAAGGCTTTGCGTTTCAGATATTGGATCGACTTTTTTATAGTGGGAGGTTTAATACTTTTGTGGATCAACCAATGAACTTAAAAGTTGCTTATATTGGTGGGGTGAAAAGTGGAAAGTCCATGTTAGCCGAGGAAAAGGCCTTAGAGCTCAGCTTTCAGGCTAAACCCTACTATCTGGCCACCAATGAAATCTGTGATGATGAAGAAATGAAGGAACGTGTGAAAGTCCATAAGGACCGTCGAAAAGATCGGTTTATCACTATTGAAGAGCCTCTCAGACTATATGACACGATCACAAGATGTGACAACACTGTACTGGTAGAGTGTCTCACCTTATGGCTAAGTAATATGCTCCATATCAATCAGTCGGATGAGGCCATTTATGCTGAGATGTCACGGGTTTTAGAATTAGATCAATCCATCGTATTTGTGATCAATGAAGTGGGGCTTGGGGGCATAGAACTCAACCCATTAGCCCGACGTTTTGTAGACCTGTCGGGGAAAGTCGCCCAAATGCTGGGGCAATCTTGTGATCAACTCTACTTTTGCGTCGCTGGCCTGAGCCTCAGAATGAAATAATCGCTAGTGATAATTGTCTGTAGGGGTAGGCTTAAAACCTACCCCTACAGACAATTGGATAGACTCGTCACTTATTAGTTTACCTCTACCAAATAATTAATTATAAAAGTCAAGACCAATATAATGGATATTTTCTGGTCGAAGACAGGTTATTTACAATGAGGGCCACGAATAGAAGAAGGGTAGCCCCAAGTCCAACAGGAATAATAATATACATAAATCCAAGATTATGTATAGTTGGACTCCCGATTACAGCAATCAATGCCGTTGCCCCACCGGGAGGATGGAGAGTTCCAGTCATAAGCATGACGGAAATAGCAAGTGACACGGCTAATGCGGCACCCAACCAGGTATTCCCAAAGAATTTAAAGCACAGAACCCCTATGAGAGATGATACAAGATGGCCACCCACCAAGTTTCTGGGCTGAGCAAGGGGACTGTTAATAGCCCCATAGATCAAAACGGCTGACGCACCAAAAGAGCCAATGATTAAGGTCAAATCCAGGGCTTTCAGGTAATAGCTGGATATAAAGGCACATAAGCCAATTCCTATGACTGAACCAAGAAATGACCACCAAACATCTGCTAAAGTTATGGTGGACCCACTTTTTCTCCCACCTGACATCTTTTGTAAGTAGTTTTTCATAATCTATCTCCATGGATACATTTCATTTATCTCTTAAAATAATACAATGTCTCCATGAAATAAAGTTAAAAGCGATATAATAATCTGTGATATAAA